>CAZVBB010000009.1:0-15146 GCA_964625285.1 uncultured bacterium
TCCAGTCACGGCGTTTTCCTAAATAATTAGTGTAAATTAAACTGAAGCGGAAGTTGCCTTGGGCATCGTAGAAAATAAAGATTCCGGCATCAGTTTGGGTTTCTTTTAAGGTTTTCTTGCCGAGTTCGTATTGCGCCTTTTTGCCGGAGCGTTCGGAGAGTGGTTGTTTAACTAAAAATGAACAGACAATAAGTTCCCCATCATCAAGTTTGCCTTCGGCTAATTTCCTGCCTTCTGCAAACCCTGTTAGATGTTTACTATCTAACAGGGTAAAATTGTTTTTGGCTTTGTCATAATCCATTAGCTCATTGGGATACTTAAACTTATCATTCTTTGCACGGAAAAATCGGGTGAACTTTTCAACATTAAAATCATTTATAATATTTTTTAAAATCTCATAACTCATAGTATTTTACCTGTCCATAACTCGTCTAAAAAATTTTTCCAAGGTAATATTTCTATTTTTTCATGCAACCTTTTTTCTTTTTCATTACAAACTATAATGCCTCTTTTGGGGGAATATTCTTCTTGAAAAGCAAGTAAACCAGTTCTGTCTTTTTTTTCAATAAAACCACTACCCTTTATCTCTATAGCAATCTTCCCAACTCCAAGTATAAAATCTACTTCCAGACCTGACTTTGTTCTCCAGAAATTTATTGCAAAATCTTTGCCGGAATAAGAGCGGTAAGCAACTATTTCCATCAATATAAAATGTTCAAATGCCTTCCCAAATTCCGAACCCCGTTGCTCGGCAATATGTCTTTTGGTTAAATGTCCGGCAACACCAACATCAAACATATAATACTTTGGAGACTTTGTGATTACCTGACGGGATTGTCTTTTTTTAAATGGTTCAACCCTTATAGCCAGCAAAGTGTCAATTAAAATTTGATAATATTCTTTAATTGTTTTAGCGTCAACCCCGCATTCCCGGGAAATATTGAAATAATTGGTTAATTCTCCATGCGAATATCCAAAAGCGTCAAAAAATCTTGAAAAAGCTGGAATATTGCGGGTTAATCCTTCGGCAAAAACCTCTTCGCGTAAATAATCCTGAACATATGCCGTTAAAGATTTTCTGCATTCCTCATCATTTTGCAAATAGTGAATAGGTATCAATCCATGATTTAAGGCACGTAATAAATCCAAATTTCCAATTTCATGGCTGACAAGCGGAAACATCTCATAACGCCATGCCCGGCCGCCTAAAAGATTTGCTTGTCCCCGTTTTAGTTTTCTAGCACTTGAACCACAAAGTACAAATCTTAAATTTTTATTTTCTATAAGCCAATGAACTTCATCTAATACACGGGGTATCTTTTGAACTTCATCAAGTATTATCGGTTCTTTAAGAACAGATTTATCTTTTGCCAATATCCATTCGCGCAAAAGAGACGGATTTTTTGTAATATTGAAATATAAATCAGTTTTTAGGAAATCAAAAACCAAACTTTTCGGAAATTTCTCTCTAAGATAGGTGGTTTTGCCCGTTTTCCGGGCACCCCATAAAAATGTGGATTGCCTCTGCGATAACTTTATATCTAATATTCTAACGATATTTTTCATTTTGCACTATCCTCCTGATTGGCATTACCAATAAGGAGTATGCTCCATTTTAGTTTAAATGTCAAGATTAATATTTTCAATAGCAACGATTATTTCCTTGATTAAATCTTTCTGGCGGGCTTTTTCTTTTTCAAGGTAATCCTCGCCAAGTTCGTCTTTTAAAGCATCAATTTCTTCAAGGGATTTCTTTAATTTTTTATCATCTTGGCTTTCCAGATTAGCAATTCGGCGTAAGGTATAATCAGAAAGCGTTCCGTAGTCAGTAATATCTTCAAGTAATGTTCTAAGAAATCCCTTAACTTTAAAAATCTCTTCACGGTTAATATGATAGATAAAGGTCTTAAGGTTGTTGATTGCTTTTTGTTCAAGGCTTTGTTCGCTTACAGGTCCTAACCTAAAGCCCTTAAAGCTTTTTATTTCTTCGTAAATATCCCAAAATTTCTCGCTAACCTCAAGCCTTTTTTCTTCTGGTTGACAAGAAATCTTTTCAAGCACATCCTCAAAGGTTGCCTGATAAATTTCGGGTTTCTTCTTCTCGCTATATTTTGCTCCTTGGATATAGAGTCTATTCTTTTTTATAAATACGAGGAGTTCGTTGTCATCTGATTTTTTACCAACTTTTACCCGCAGGGGGAACTTATCTAAAGAGGATATTAAATCCGGATAGCTTTCTTGAATCTTTAGGAATTCGTTAAGCGCCTTAGTATAGAAACTTTCTTCTTCCAATCTATCTGGATTTTGTTGGATACGTTCATATAGTTTTGCTGGTGTGGGCTCCTCATCAATATCAAATATTTTGGCATCTTCGCCTAATGTATTATGAATCAAAAACATCTTGTTGCTGGCAATTTCGCGCGATTGGACAAGTTCTGCGCCTTTTTCGGTAGGAAAGAAGTTTACGATATAGAGTGCATCAAATACCTTTTTACTGATACGATTTATACGGCCTACCCGCTGGATAACTCGCACCGGGTTCCAAGGGATGTCGTAGTTAATAACCATTCCTGCGCGGTTTAAATTAAAGCCCTCTGAGATTCTGTCTGAAGAAAGCAAAATATCATATTTATCTTCTTGTTCTGGATAAGAGGCGTCAAAGTTTTTGTTAATTTCTTTTACTTTGGCTGAAGATAAATCTCCGGCTACAACCAGCACTCTATTAGGGAATTCCCTATCTAATATGGGCTTAAGATAATTAACTGTATCCACATATTCGGAAAAAATTACTAGTTTTCTTTGTGGTTCTTTTTTAAGTTGGGATTTTAGATTACGAATAAGGCAATCTGTTTTAGGGTCATTTTTATCTTTAATCAAATTCAATCTGTGTAAAGAATTAAGAATTTCATCAAATAATTTGAGGTCAGAGGCAATATCTGCCAAAAACTCATCTTTATATCTAAAATCAGATACCTTATAAATCTTGTGGTTTTTAGGATATTCTCCTTGGGTTATCTCTTCAGCATATTTTTTTAAACGGTCCTCTATTTCATCGGGTTCTTTATCGTAAATCCTCTCTAAGAGGCCCCTATCCAATATATACTTTTGAGTCTTAGCAATAAATTTTTGCACAGATTCAGTGATATGCTTAAAATTTTTTAAACTCTCCTCGAAAGAGCCAAAAGAGCTTTCAAAGCGTTTAACGAACAGGCGGCGCATAAAGTCATAGAGGTTACGCTGTTGAATAAATTCAAAATTCTCTTTGTCTGACAGTTTATCTGTGATAATTTTTTCTCTTTCTGTTTCGTATTCAAAAGGTCGGTATATCGCGCCTCTGAATCTTCCACCTTCATCCGGATCGGCAAAATATAACTTGATTACATCATCATAAAAATCTGATTGCTCTTTCGTCAACTCAAAAAACCATTCTTTAGGGTTAGCTACCTTGGATAAGTTTTTGGCTTCTTTTTTATAATAGGGGTTTAATTCTAAGTCTAAACGATTTCGGCGGATAGTTACCGGCTCAATCACATCGCGTATTTGTTTTGCAAGATATTTTGCTCGGGTTTTTACTTTTTCTAATGCTTTTGGGTATATGAACCCCGTTAGAAGTAAGTCGCCAGAGGCGACTGCCACACCTTTGGTGTGGACTTCTAACGGGGTAAACTCCTCGCCAAAAAGTGTTTTATAATAATCGTATGCTTTTTCTCGTTTCTGATTGTTGGTTGAATTCCAGTATTTCTTTATATGGGCAAGGCGATCAAAAACACTTTTGAATGCTTTGAATCTATCAACTAAATTATTTTCCAAAGTAACAACAGATTTTTTGGGTGTAATAAATAACTTAAGCAAAGACAAGATATCACCTGGCCGATTGTTAAATGGGGTGGCAGTAAGAAGAATAACGATTTTATTCCGACAGATATTTTTTAAATATTCGTAACCTTTTGTATCCTGATTTCTAAACCGATGCGCCTCATCTATAATGACGACTTCAATGTCTTTGGCTTTTGTCCTGATAACTTCCTGTAGTTTTTCTAAGTCACCCAATGACCATACTTCCCAATCGTGAAGACCAAACTGTTCTTTATACATATTCCAGCCAGAATCTTTTCTTCTTGGGTCGCCCATAATACCGGGAGGGCAAATTATTACTCCTCGCCTTCGTAACTGCCGAGTAACACAGCAAGCAATGATTGTCTTACCTAAACCAACAACATCGGCAAGGATAATGCCGTTATTCTTTTCTATTATGGCTAATGCCTGGCGAATGGCGTCTAACTGATATTGATAAGGAATATAGTCGTTCTTTTGAAGTATATCGATGAGAGATTGCCCGACTTCTTTCCTCTCAAAGGAATCAAGATAAATCTTTAAAACCAAAATGAATGCCTCGAAAGGAGTGATTTTCTTAATTAGGGTTTCTTTTTCAATAACTTCTACCAATCTTTCTTTTAGGGTATTATCCTCTGTAATTGGAATTGACTCGTTTTTCCATAAATGGTCAAAATAATTTTCAGCATCTTCAAATCCATAGTCACTTATCTCAACATTGAACTCTTCCTGGGTAGTAAGGCCTGCTTTGGTAAGATTGCTGCTTCCAGTAATAAAAAGATTTTTACGGCCGACCTGTTCACTTTCTAATTTAAAAATATATAATTTCGCATGATTAGGACGGAGAGTTTTTCTGATAATAAGCCGATCTTTCTCTATAAGGTCAACGAAGAATCTAACCTGTTCGTAAAACTCATAAGTATCAAATTGCTCTGAATTGATGGATTTTTTAATAGAATCAAAAAATTTATGAATTATTTCTTCATTTGACAAGTGACCACTCTGATCATCTAAGTCAGCGTATTCAATAAGTTGATAATTTAATTTATCAATATTAAGCCCAACTAGTACTTTTATTATTACCTGTGGATTCTTCTTGAGTTCTGCATAAAGTTCCCTTATGCCGGAGAAATAAAAGAATCCCACCAAGAACTTTAATTCTTCGCTTTTATTTATCAGTTCCGCTAAGCGCTTTTTTAAATTTTCTGCATCGCTATTAGTTATAAAGTTCTTCATAGCTTCTTATAATTAGTGCCTCTTCCATATTTTTATCAACGTTTATTCTTTAACCACTTATCTATCTGAGCCCTCGGGGAGTTTTTTTATTATTTTCTCTTGAGGGCTCATCCTGAAGCCCGAAGGGCTGAAGGATCTCATCAGATCCTTCGTCGCTTTGCTCCTCAGGATGACGGTTCGGAAAACTCCCCGACCCGTCATCTATCTTATCTTTCTTAAACCGCCACTGTATCTATAAGACCTGCCTGCGAAAAATTACTTGGACCAGTAATAACTCTCCCTGTATCCTATAATTTTAAGGCTTTTTCCATAATCTTCTTTGCGATATCTCAATCCCGTTAGAGAAAGTGCCTCTCTCCGTGAATAGAGGTTTTCTAACGGGGTCAACTCATCACTTTAGGCTATCATAGTGTTCTATATCAGTCAACCCCGTTAGAAAAAATGCTCTCTCTGTGAATAGAGGTTTTCTAACGGGGTCAATGTTCATCAGGAAGATAATTAGTGGTGGTAGGATTAGCAGGCAGCTCCTAATCAATTTGCCATTTGCCATTTACTCGTTATATAATTGATTGGCTAAGATGGATAAATTAAAAAGCTTAAGTAAAATTATTGGGGAGATGGAGAGCGTCCTCATTGCTTATTCGGGAGGAGTGGACTCTACGCTACTCCTCAAGGTTGCCTCAGACGTGCTTGGAGAAAAAGTCCTTGCTGTGACTGCTCGTTCTGCTCTTTACCCTCTAAGAGAACACCGTGAGGCAAAAAAAATTGCTGCTATGCTCGGGGTAAGGCATATCATAATCAAGCAAGATGAGCTAAAAATTAAAGAAATTAGAACCAATGTGCCGCAGCGCTGTTATTACTGCAAGAAAGAGCTTTTCTCAACACTGGTGAGATTAGCCTGGAAGGAAGGAATCTCCGATATTGCCGATGGAACAAATCTTGATGATGAGAGAGACTTTAGGCCTGGAACGAAGGCAGCTTATGAGTATGGTATCAGAAGCCCACTGCGAGAAGCAAAACTAACCAAAAAGGATATTAGACAGCTCTCTCACAAATTAAATCTCCCTACTGCGGATAAGCCTCCTATGGCATGTCTTGCCTCTCGCTTCCCTTATGGAGAAGAAATTACTCAGAAGAAATTGGAAATGGTGGGGAAAGGAGAAGAATTTTTGCGAGATATCCTCGGGGCAAAACAGGCGGTGCGGGTGAGACACCATAATAATATTGCTCGCATTGAGGTTGCTGGAGAAGAGATGTCCCGACTTTTCAATGAAGAAGTAAGAAATAAAGTGGTGAAAGAATTTAAGAAGCTCGGTTATAACTATGTTAATCTTGACCTGGAGGGATATCGCAGCGGGAGCATGAACGAGGTAATATTGTGATAAAAAGAAAAGCAATCGCTCTCCTATCAGGTGGGCTGGACAGCACGCTGGCAGTAAAAATTGTTCAAGACCAGGGAATAGAGCTGGAAGCAGTGAACTTTCTGACTCCTTTCTGCACCTGCACTTCCCGCAATAGTTGCCAACTTGCTTGTAGGCAAGCAGCAGAAACAATGAACATCCCTCTAAAAGTAATTAATGTCTTCTCAGAGTATTTAGATATTGTCAGATACCCAAAGCATGGCTATGGCAAAAATATGAATCCCTGTATTGACTGCCGCATTTTTATGTTCAGGAAAGCGAAGGACTATATGGAAGAGCGTGGAGCATCTTTCCTCATTACTGGAGAGGTGCTCGGGCAACGACCGATGTCTCAGCGAAGGGAGGCTATGAGAACAATTGACCGTGATACGGGGTTAGGAGGTCTTATCCTGCGGCCTCTCTCGGCACAGTTTTTGCCACCTACCATTCCTGAGAAAAATGGATGGATAGAGAGGGACAGGCTTCTTTCTGTCAGCGGCCGTTCTCGCAAGCCACAGATAGAGTTAGCAAAGAAATTTGGCATTAGTGATTATCCCTGTCCAGCAGGAGGATGTCTTCTCACAAACAGTAATTTCGCTTCTCGCCTGAGAGATATCTTCAAGCATAGTGCAAATATTTCGCTTAATGATATCAACCTGTTGAAATTAGGAAGGCACTTTCGTCTCTCCAGTAGAGGGAAAATCGTTGTCGGAAGAAATGAAGCGGAAAATGAGCAGATTCTCTCTCTTGCCAGTGAAGATGATCTTTGTTTTAAGATGATTGATTCTCTCGGGCCGCTTACTATTGCCAGAGGGGTGTTGGATGATGTGGATATGTTGACCGCTGCTTCTATCACAGCTCGTTATAGCAAGGAGAAAGAGAAGGAAAAGGTAAGGGTTGCCTGTCTGAGAGTCAAGAAATCGGGAGACGGAAAGTCAATAGCCGAGAGTCAAAGAGCTTTGAGTGTCACTCCGCTCACGGATGAGGAAATAAAGCCGCTCCGGGTTTAGATATTGAAAACTGAAGGCTTATCGCAGAGGGCAGTGTTAACTAAATGTAGTTGCCAAGCTTGCTTGGCTTGAACTAAATTTGTCGCTAGAATAGCCGACCAAGGTCGGCAACTACAATGCAATCGTTATTTAATTGACAAAACAGCAGAGAGTAGAGGGTAGAGGGCAATGGTAAAATCACAATATACAAATTCCCATCACGGCTATAATTTCTGTAACCTTAAATTAAGTGAGACACTTTGTGTCAAATCACAAACAAATCACAAATTCAAATTACCAAATGTTCAAAACAAACCGTTTCGGAAATTGTAATTTTGGTCATTGGTGCTTGTTTGTAATTTGTGGTTTGGTGCTTGTAATTTTAAAGAGTGCGACAAGAGTGTCTCGCTTATACTCATTTATAGGGCAGAGGGAAAATGAAAAGTGTTTAAGATGGAACTCGCTGAATTAACAGCACACGAGATACATTGCCTTCTTAAAAAGAAGGAGGTAAGTGTAGTTGAGGTCGTTGATGCAGTCCTAACCCGCATAGATGAGGTAGATGACAATATCGGTGCGTTCATAACAGTCAACGGGGAGGAGGCGCGTAGAGAAGCCAAGCAAATAGACCAGGAAATAAGTCGCGGCAGAGAAATTCTTCCATTGACAGGTATTCCTGTTGCCATTAAGGATTTAATCTGCATTAAGGGGATGAAGACAACCTGTGCTTCACGAACATTAAGTAATTTTTATCCTCCTTATGATGCGACGGTCATTGAGAGGCTGCGCAAAGCCGGGGCAATATTCATCGGTAAAACGAATATGGATGAGTTTGCGATGGGCTCTTCCACTGAGAATTCCTGCTTTGGCATAACGCGCAATCCTCTAAACCCTGATACCGTTCCGGGTGGCTCAAGCGGAGGTTCGGCGACAGCAGTGGCTGCCGGGGAGGCGACTATGGCTCTGGGTTCTGATACCGGAGGCTCTATTCGCCAGCCAGCAGCATTCTGTGGTGTCGTGGGAATGAAACCTACCTACGGGTTAGTCTCCCGATATGGGCTGGTAGCTTTTGCTTCCTCGTTAGACCAGATTGGACCGATTACCCGCGATGTGAGAGATTGCGCTCTTCTTATGAATCACATCTGTGGGCATGACCCCCGGGATAGCACCTCAGTAGCAACAAACGTTCCTCGTTATACTGACTCTCTTTTAAATGATGTGCGGGGAGTAAAAATTGGCATTCCTCAAGAATACTTTGGAGAAGAAGTGGATAAGGAAGTAGCTGAAGCTGTGAGGGGGGCGGCAGCACTTTTCAGTAGGCATGGAGCAAAGTTAGAGAATGTCTCGCTTCCTCATACTGAATATGCTATCGCAACTTATTATCTTATTGCCACTGCTGAGGCAAGTTCCAATCTTGCTCGTTATGATGGAGTGGGCTACGGGCAAAGAGAAAGTAGCAATAACATATTGGAGATGTATGAGAAAACGAGGGAAGCGGGATTTGGAGATGAGGTGAAGCGCCGCATAATGTTAGGAACTTATGTCCTATCTGCTGGCTATTATGAAGCTTACTATCTCAAAGCGCAACGGGTAAGGGCTCTTATTAAGAATGATTTCGAAAAAGCATTTCAAAAGTTTGATTGCCTGCTTGCTCCTACCTCTCCCACAACAGCGTTCAAGGTAGGAGAAAAAATAGACGACCCCTTGAAGATGTATCTTTCCGACATACTTACGGTTCCCGTGAATCTCGCCGGATTACCGGCAATTTCCATCCCCTGTGGATCTGGCAGTCCAGCAATTGGTCTTCAACTTATCGCTAAGCCATTCAACGAAGAAATGCTACTGCGCATTGCTTACACCTTTGAGGAAAATACCAGGGACAGTAGCAAATAAGAAGCGAGAAAAGGGGCCAAGGGGCCAAAGGGTTCCAGGAAAGTAACAGAAAAAGAGAACTTCGCCTATTAATTGTTATGGCGAGACGATGAAAGAAAAAGATATGGCGGGAGTCTCGCAATTTTTATCCATTTTCAGGTATTACTTATAATGGAGATTATAAAATAGAAAGGCGGTGAGAAAAAAATGAGCAAGATAGCCATTCGGTACATATCAAATGAAAAGGGCGATTTTACAGATGTAATCATCCCCGTTGAACTTTGGCGTGAGATTGAATCCGAAAGAGAAACGGCATATCTTTTAAAAAGTGAGGCTATGAAGCAACGTCTCTTGAAGGCTAAAAAGCGCCGAAAAGGGGTACCTTTTGATGAAGCTTGTAAAAAACTTGGAATTTGACCCGGCAGGATTTGAAGATTTTACCTGGTGGGTTGAAAATAACCGTAAGAAAGCTTTAAGGATTGTTAAGCTGATCAAAGATATCCAGCGCAATCCATTTGAAGGAATGGGACAGCCTGAAAAGTTGAAGCATGAACTATCTGGTTGTTGGTCTAGACGCATTGACCAAGAACATCGACTTGTTTACGAAGTTTTGGAAACAAAAATCAGAATTTTGACTTGCAGATATCATTACTGAAAAACAACAGAGTTAATCACGCAAAAAGCAGGTGAAGTTTTTTTAAACTTTGATGCCAAGCTCTTTTATATAAACAAATAAGAACAATAAAAGGCAAAAAGCATAACAAAGCGCTGAGCTTTGATGTTAGGTTCAATGAAAGGTGTTCATGGGTAGAGAAACGGTCATTAAAGCAATAAACGATGCCACAAAAGGCATTAATCAATATTTAGAAATAATGCTTTTATTTCAACAAACAGATGTTTCAAAAAATAAAGAGTTTCAAAAAAAGTTCAATGGTTTTTACAGAGTACGCCAGAGGAATGAGCAGTTCTATAAAAAACTTATTACCAATATATGGAGGATATAAAAGGTCAAAATGTGAGCTTTGAGCAAATTCTGAGATTTTTGCATTCCAGTTTAAATCGATATGAACCATCTTTTTCCAGTAAAATGGTTGCTACTCACAAACCAGATTTACCAATATGGGATAAATTCGTCCTAAATAATACTAGAATTAAAGCACCGCCTCCTACAAAAGATAGAATGAGAAAATAATCTCAACATATCAGAAGATAAGAGACTGGTATGAAAGATTTGTAAAATCAGAAGATGGGTTGTTGATAATAGAAACATTTAACGAAATGGTTGATGAATCTGATTCAATCACTGATATAAAGAAAATAGATTTCGTGTTATGGCAAACAAGAATCTAACAGGTTGCTGCACCTGACCAAAAAACTGGCGCTTTTTGGCGGGTGAGTCCTAGCGTTAGATGCTAAAAATGGAAATTTTGCAAGCAACGATTGACGATGCAGAAGAAGTTTTAACCCTACAAAAATTAGCCTATCAAAGCGAAGCCGAACGTTACAATAATTATGACATATCACCACTCAAACAGACTATCGATGAAATAAAAGAACAATTCAAAAGCCATATATTTCTGAAAGCTGTTTCTGGAGGCAAAATTATCGGTACTGTGCGTGCCTACGAAAAAAACGGGATATGCTATGTAGGAAGATTAGCTGTGCACCCGAATATGCAAAATCAAGGAATAGGGACAGCTCTTATGGGGGAGATTGAAAAACTTTATAGTCCAAAACGCTATGAACTTTTTGTTGGCTCCAAAAGTGATAAAAATATACATCTCTATCAAAAATTGGGTTATAATGTATATAAAACAGACCAGTATGAATGTGGAAATATAGAAGTATTCTATATGGAAAAATCTTACAAAAAATAGGAGGGAAAGTCATGAAACTCAAGGTGGTTATTCATAAAGCAGAAGAAGGCGGATATTGGGCTGAAATACCTGCGATTCCGGGATGTGCCACACAGGGCGAAACGTTTGAGGAACTCCTCAGTAATATCTATGAAGCTGTTGAAGCCTGTTTATCGGTTGACATGAAAGATGTCAAGATTACCGACAAAGATGAAATCATGGAAGTTGCTGTATGAAAAGCATTTCCGGGAAAGAATTTGCCAAGTTGCTTGAAAAGAAAAGCAGGCTTATTGAAACACTTGATGAAAATTGCTCGTATAGGAGAAAAAGAATTATAAGTAAACCATCTAACAATTTGCTCCAGAGAGCGCCGACAAGCGGCGTTGCTGAGCTTGGACGTTAGCACAAAAAATGAATAAAAAAACTCAACTAAAGAAAAAAGGAGTATACGATCTCAGGCTGCTGTAGATATGCTGGGACGTAGACCCATACATGTCAAAAAACAGATTTGAAATAAAAAAGAGGAGGGTATGATGCAAAACCAGTGGCAAAAAACAAATGCGGGGCATTTAGGGTACCTTTTCCAAGGTTACCCTAAAATCAAAATTTCTATCATTGAAACGGGAAGAAAGTGACGGGGTGTGACCCGGGATTTGGGCGGAATTTTGCTTTATTTTTTCTTGACTTTCCATATACTGCCACATAATATCCACAATATGTGGAAACAGACAAGAAAAAATGCAATAAGCGGACACAAACAGGCAAATTTTCCATATTTTGCATTCAATATCTTGATAAGCGGAAAATCCGTCCACCTTATAGTGGGTGATATAACGGATAACTTTCCACTGATTGCACTGTTAGGCAGTTAAGACTGAACTTGTTCATGTGGAAGAAATTGTAGAAAACGGAGGTGTAACTAATGAATATTGAGATTGAACGTGAGGAAGACGGTCGGTGGGTTGCTGAGGTGCCCGATCTTCCTGGCGTGATGAGTTACGGCCAAAGTCGTGAAGAAGCGATCTTAAAGGTTGAAACTTTAGCCCTGCGTGTACTCGCTGATCGGCTGGAGCATGGCGAGGAGATCCCAGAACTTGATGAACTCTTCGCAGTGCCAGCGTGAGTAAATGGCCGTCAACTAAAACACGAGTGGTACTGGCCGCTTTGTTGCAAATCGGCTGGACTATTAAACGTCAATCTGGTACATCACACCGCGTCCTATCCCGTCCTGGGTGGCCAGATTTTACTTTCGCATTTCCTGATCGGGAAGAAATCGGACCTCGCATGTTGGCACGTATTGCTAAACGTACAGGGCTTACACCGAATGATTTATAAAGTACTGCCCAACTAATCACTGCACCCAACCAAAAAAAGCTGGTGCATTTTGGCAGGTGAGCCTTAGCGTTCGGCATAAAGACCCAAAAATAAACGGGAGGTGTATTATGAAAACAAATATTGTTTTCAAAGAGGAAAACGGGTGGTTCGTGGGACACATACAAGAATATCCTGACTATGAGAGCCAAGGTAAAACACTGGATGAGTTGAAAGAAAATCTGCTGGATATTTATGAAGATATCAAAAAAGGTTTGGTTCCGGATGCAAAACCTTATCAACTATTGGAAGTAGCAATTTGAAAAGAAAAGAATTATTAAGAATAATTCACTCATACGGCTGTGTTTTTGTTCGTCATGGTAGCAATCACGATTGGTATAGAAATCGTCAAACAGGCAAAAGCCAGCCCATTCCGAGGCACACTGAAATAGAAGAAGGTCTTGCTAAGAGAATAATTAAGAGATTGTCATAAGGATTATGCCTAACAAATCACTCCACCCGACCAAAAAGCTGGCGCTTTTTGGCAGGTGATTTCTTCGTTATAGGAAAATAAAAAAGGAGGAATAATGAAAATAATTAAAAAAAGAAGGGGTTTTTCTTTGCAGATAAAAACTGTAGATAGTCCCAATGGTAAATATTTATTTTACAAAACACCCAATGGCTCTTATCATGTATTTATAGAGGTTGCGGCAAAGGAAGCAGCTAAGGATTGCGGCGCAAGGGGGCAGGGAAATACAAGACAACTTTGCAAGGAAATTTGTGGATTTTAATCTTAATAAAAGAAGAAGCAAATACATAACAAGGCAATTCACCCGACCTTCCTTCGCCGCCAAAGCGGCTTTGTCGGGCAGGTGATTTTTATGTTAAAAGCAAAAAATGAATAAAAAAAACTCAACTAAAGAAAAAGGCCAAAAAGTCTACTATAAAGCAAATCGGGAGAATGGCGATAAAGGCTGCCCAGCCAATAATTTCGGAAGCCATATGGGGAGCTAAAGAAGCCATAAAGAAAAGCATTGAGGAGTTCTTACAGAAAAAAGAGAGGGAAGCCCATAAACCCAAATCCACAAAAAAGAGGTGCAGAAATGAAGATAAAAGAGATAGAGGAAAAATATAGAGATGAATGGGTATTAGCCGAGGTGTTGAAAGAGGATGAATTAGGAGAACCCACAGAAGTGAAGGTGATAGCCCATTCCAAAAATAGAGACGATACCTATGGTGCGATGAAAAAGGTAAAAGATAAATATACTTACCATTTCTATACAGGGAAGATCCCCCAAAAAGGTTATGCGGTTGCCTTCTATGTCAAGATTTAGATTTAATACCAAAGCACCGGTAATTATACTGAGTATCTTATTGGAGGGTCGGGATAGTTCCAAACAAAAGATAAAAATGGCTCTTGATACCGGGGCGACCTATACCATGATTCCATGGGAGACGGCTGAAGTTTTAGGGTTAGAGCCAGAGCTATCCAAAGAGAGAATAGAAATAATTACTGCCAGTGGAGTAGAAAAAGCTCCTTTAGTCACCTTGAAGTCTATAGTTGTTTTGGGGAAGAGAATAGAAAGGGTTGAAGCTGTTGTCCATGACCTTCCGCCAAAAAGTTATGTGGATGGATTACTCGGATTAAAATCGTTGGTTAAGCTTATGTTAAAGATAGACTTTGATAAGGGTATATTGGAGGTATAAGTAAAACATCTTGCCCAACAACTCGCTGCACCCTACCAAATTGCTGACGCAATTTGGCGGGTGAGCTTGAATGTTCGCCTAGGGGAAAATGAAACAAATCAGCACAATATTTGACAGAATGGATACCTGGCGGCACTTCCCGAATTACCAACTTGAGCGACGTGCGGACATCTTCTTTTCACTATATCTTCCCGAAGTCTTGGAAGCCAAGCTTGGATTTGCGATACGAGCTGAACTGGCTCCAGAATTCCCCGTTCGCATAGGAACGATCTGTCCCAACATACCAAGCGACAAGTCATATAAGATCGACTACGTAGCCTTGTCGGATAATGCCGACAAAGTCGTTCTATTAGAACTCAAGACAGAACGGTTGTCCCGCAGACCCAAGCAGGATGAATACCTCTTGGCGGCACAAAAGGTCGGACTTTTCAGCCTACTTAAAGGTTTGCTGGATATTTTTAGGGCGACCAATGCGAAGCGGAAATACTTTTGTCTTCTCCTGCATCTTGAGAGCATGGGATTGCTTCGCATTCCCGATTCGATGAATAAAATCATGAAGAAGCCTGATTTGCGGGGTGTCAACAAAGCGTCCCGGCAGATTAACATCACAGCTAAGGCAACTGAAACGCTGATCGTGTACGTTCAGTCAAACGGAAATGGTCCGAACATTATCTCGTTCGAAGAATTTGCAGATATTGTCAGACGGTATAACGATCCGGTATCTCAACGGTTTGCTGTATCGTTGTGTGAATGGACAAAAATTCAAGCAGGCAATAAAATTGGCGAACAAGGCACTACACTGGACTGGGATTCCGCTACGCTCCATCCCTGCCAGTGAGTTTTTCGTTAGAGCAAATAAAAATGAATAATGTGGGCTAGCCTCCTCTATACAAGCAAAAATCCTTTGCCAAATAAGCAAGTTTACTTTATTATGCTCTTAT
>CAZVBB010000010.1:0-15015 GCA_964625285.1 uncultured bacterium
TATGCTGATTTTATATCATAAAATCTCCCCTAACCCAGAAATCCCCCTCTGTCCCCCTTTACAAAAGGGGGAAGTTCCTCTTTGTCAAAGAGTGGGATTAAGGTATTTCCCCCTTTTCTTTAGAAGAGGAGACCAAGGTATTTCCCTCTTTTAAAAAAGGGAGACCAATGTATTTCCCCCTTTAGAAAAGGGGGATTAAGGAGGATTTGAAAGTAGCAGCATTTGTATTAGTATCTTGAAGTATCGGAATTTGTAAATACTCAGTCAACTGCGTTGACTGAAGGCACAAAGGCACAAAGTGGCAAAGGCACATAGAAAAGCAAGGCACAAAGTGACAGAGGCACAAAGGCACAAAGGAAAGACAAAAGCCAATACGGACAGTTTCTTTAGGTTTTTTTAACTCTGTGCCTCTGTGCCTTAGTGCCTCTGTGCCTAAAATTGGACGGCTTTCACTGAATATTTACGATTGATAATTTCGCTTGAACCCTTAGCTCCGAAGGAGCATATTTTGATTATGCAGGAGTTAACGATGCCTAATATAGTTTTGCCTATCAAACAAAAGATAAAAGAAAGTCCGGAAGACCATTTACTAAAATATCTCACCGTGAAGCTGGCTCCGGTTTTGGTAGAAGTGAAGCCTTCTAGTCTCATTGCCCTGTTAAATTGCCGGGAATGTGAGCAAAGAAACCGCTGTGAGTTATGGGAGAAGCAATGGAAATGTTTAGTAAAGACCTTAAAGGTTTCCTTTAAAGAGTTAAGGGATACTCCTCGGGGGAAACAGATGCTTTTTTATAACCCGGAAGAGCTCTTTAGTACTATTGTCCGGCCAGAAAACTTATCTTACCTGGAGCAATTTGGTTATTCCGGGTGCGCATGTTTAAACGACTATTTAGAATTGTTAAAGAGGCGCTTTAATAGCTCCCCCTTTCCCCATGAGATAGGTATATTTTTAGGTTATCCCTTAAAGGATGTGCAAGGGTTTATAGAAAAAAGAGAAAAAAGAAGTTTGCCTTTAGTTAATATTGGCCGCTGGCGGGTATTTGGTGAACCGGGAGAGTCCATCCAGCTGATGCGTCTGCATAAGAAGGCTGAAGATATATTTTCAAATCTTATAGCAAACCAAAAAGACCCTTTACCCTTGAGAGAATGTTTAAGCCGACACTTTGGAAAAGTTAAAAGGAGAGTAATGGCAGAAGCATCTTAACTTTGATATGAAAAATGCGCTACACGCTACAGGCTAAAAGCGTGAAGCATACAGCTCTAACAAAAAGAGGAGAATAAAAATGGCAAAAGCAATTCTTATTTACAGAAGTACCACCGGAAACACCGAAGCCCCCTTAAAATTCCACCAACCTCCGCGCTTTTGTTTTTCCGTCGCTAAAAGTCTTCTCCTATGCCAAAAACTTAAACTTTTTTTGGGATTTTTTACTTTTTTTCTTGACAAGATTTTGGGGTGTGGTAAAATTTAATTGCAAATAAAATTCAATTGTAATTATAGGAGTGACGGGAGCGCGAGTTCCAGCCCAGGAGGGACAGGAATTCTGGATTCCCGCGCACTGATTGCAGAAATGAAAGGAGAATAAAAATGGCAAAAGCAATTCTCATTTACGGAAGTACCACCGGAAACACTGAAGTCCTGTCTGAGTCTGTGAGAAAAGGATTGAAAGCTGCGGGAATAGATGTTTCTGTCAAGAATGTAACTGATGCCGGTCCGAGAGAGTTGCCGGATTACGACGGGATTATATTGGGCTGCTCAACCTGGGGAGAGGGAGAATTACAGGATGATTTTATTGCCTTTGAAGAAGAGATGAGGAAAATAAAACTTAATGGGAAAAAAGCGGCTGTTTTTGGCCCTGGAGATAGTTCTTATTCCCTGTTCTGCGAGGCGGTGGACATTTTGGAAAGAAGGTTAAAAGAATGCGGCGCCAGAATAATTATTGATTCCTTAAAAATAGATGGAGATGTAGAATTGCACCTTAAAGAAGCCGAGACTTGGGGAGAAAAGGCAGGGCAGAAACTGGGGGAAAGGACCTACTAAAGAAGGCGATGGCAGATAAGGCTTTAAAAAAACTCTCCACTAATAAGGAAGTAAAAGACAAATTGCTAGAGGTTTATGACGAGATATTTGCTCATAACGGCTATGGTGAAATTAAGGTAGATATGCGTATTTTGCACCGCGGGCAAAAGGAGATAATTATCTACTGTGGTAAGCAGTATCGGTTTGTGGTGAATTTTAATATGCAGGCAGAAAGCAAAAGCCTGAAGCGTGAAGCGTGCAGTGTGCAATGTGCAGCGTGCAGCGTGTAGCGCAAAAAAAGGAGGTGGGGCCTATGGAGCAGACTATTGTCCGGGAGGGCCGGAAAAATTTAGAATTAAAGAATAATAGATAAGCGCAAGAGGAAGCTTTGCGGGTAAGCCCCTTGCTCAACAAAATGGCTTGAAGCCGGAAGCTTGAAGCCAAAAAAGGAGAAGAAGATGAGTAAGTTTAGGAAAATAGGACAGGCAGGTTTTACCCTGCTGGAAATCCTGGTGGTGATAGTAATCATGGGGTTTTTGCTGGCCATGATTGCCCCCAGACTCGTCGGCGTCATTGAGGGTACCGAGGGTACCGTCTGCGACACCAGTATCAGGGATAGCGGCGAGTATCTGGCGATTTTTGAGATGCAGTTCAGCAAGCTGCCCGACCGGATGGTAGTGCCTGCTTACCTCCAGCTCGGCCCCGCTACAACCGCCGCAAACTGGTTTGGTCCCACTGTGGAAAACCTTGCTGCTCCTGGTAGGGAGGTGTTTTGCAGCGATATGGCGGGAAAGATGCGCCTGAGGCCCCATAACCTGACCCTCGGAGAAGTCAGGGAAATTGTGCATGACCTGAGGATTCGTGAAGTAAAGGTGCTTAACAACCCTGACGATGCGGGTGTGGCAAAGGTAACTGTTTATGGCGGTGCTGCAGTTACACCAACTGCGGCTCCAAAGTTCAGGTTAGTTAACCTTCAGGAAATCGCTCTCGGCCCGGGCCCGGATACCGCCTTGTCCGGGCTGGTCTGGCCGATGATAGGTGGTGGCGCCATTACTGCAGTCGGTATAGCAAACCATGCCGATTGGATAGCAGTAGGCAATACCATTGGTGACCCTAACTCGGCTTACCGGCTTATTTTAGGGGTTGGTCCGGATAGCGAGATTCATCAGCGGATTATTGCGTCCGAGGGAGTATGCCCCAGCTTTACACGGGTCGCTGAGGGTGGTGTGATGTGGGGTTGGTATATAGTGGCGCTTCCTCGTCTGGAGGCCACAGTTGCGAGGTTTACTCCGGGCAATCCTGTGCTTCGGAGAATAACCGCCTGGGCAGATGAGAATATTGCCACCTCACAGAGAAAGGCCTTTGATTTGTACACTGTGGATAGGGATCACAAGAGGGCGGCTTTTAGTATCTTTTGCTCGCACGGCCATGTGTATCCTGCCACCGCGGAGAAATGGGGGGTTGCAGTTATTCATTAATCCTTCTAATCTCTGTTAAAAATGAGAGAGGGCGGGGGGTGGCCTTTGCCTCCCGCTCTTTCTTACATTGACTGAAAGGCACAAAGGGACAAAGGGACAAAGGGACAGAGGCACAAAGGCACAGAGGCACAAAGTGGCAAAGGCACATAGAAAAGCAAGGGACAGAGGGACAGAGGGACAGAGGCACAAAGGCACATGGAAAAGCAAGGCACAAAGTGGCAAAGGCACAAAGGCACAAAGGAAAGATAAAAGCCAATACGGACAGTTTTTTCAGGTTTTTTTAACTTTGTGCCTCTGTGCCTTGTGCACTTGTGACTAATATGACTAATAAAGGTTTTACCCCGTTACACCCAGAAAGCCGCGGTCTTCAGACCGCGGATGAATGGCAGGTTAAATTTAAATCAACAAGAAGGCCCCGCCCTTTGGGACGGGGTGTAACGGGGTTTACTCTTCTGGAAATTCTGGTGGTTTTGGTGGTTTTAGGGTTTTTAACCGCTATGGTGGCCGGGCGATTTCGGGGGATGAGGGAAGAGGCGGCGATTACTATCACTCTTAGTGAGATGAAAGAAATCAAAGAGGCGATAAGGGATAGATTTTATCCGGACTTAGGACTTATCCCTGAGGATACCACCAATCCTAAATATGCTACCAGATATCTTTGTCTTATAGATGATGGCGCAGGACCACCTATAGGACCGGAACGGCAGGAGATGCTGGATTTTCTAACGGCAGGCGGTGTTCCTCACCTGATAAATTGGGATAGGTATTCTCGCAGAGGTTGGAGGGGGCCATATTTAGAAAGGGAGGTTATTGCTTTTGTAGCTGGTAAATGGTATCCCTTAATTATTGACCCCTGGGGTAGAAGCGTTGACCATAGCGTTGAGCCTGATGGCGTCCTCGGAGAATACCGTATTCTCGGAGGACAAAACAGAGCCGAGGCGCGTATCGTCAGTTTTGGGGCCAACGGGGTGGACAATGGAGGAGGAAGGGTAACTCTTCCTTTACCTGCGGATACCGGCGATGACCTGGTGATGTTTATCTTTGGCACCGGGGCGGTGAGGAGGCCATGACACGCTACACGCTGCAGGCTACACGCTGCAGGCTACACGCTGCAGGCTGTTTCTTTAAAAGCGTGAAGTATGCCGCGTGCCGCGTGAACCGTGAAGCTGGCTTTTCCCTTCTGGAAATCCTGGTAGTTTTGGTCATCATGGGGTTTTTGGTAGCCATGGTGGCTCAGATTTTTACTAAGCAGGATGCTCAGAGGCGGTTTGACGAGACCAGAATAGGGATGGGGGAGATTAGAAGAGCGATTTTGGGCTCCCCCGGAGCATTTGCCCTGGGCCAAAGACAGTTTGCCGGATATGCGGCAGATATGGGAGGGTTGCCGGCGCTTATTGGTGGAAATCACCAGCCTGTAGGACTCTGGACAAACCGAAGTCCACCCTTACCGGTGGCGCTTCCGAGCTGGGGACATCAGGCAACTTCCAGAGTCTGGATGGGCTGGCGGGGTCCTTATCTGGAAACACCTCCTCGGGGAGATAATATACTCAGAGATGGCTGGGGAAATCCTTTTGTTTTTTCTGTTGTTGACGGAAATATGACTATTACAAGTCATGGTGCAGATGGTAGACCTGATGGCACAGGACTTAGCAAGGATGTATCTTTAGTAATTAGACGAACTGAGTATATGGCTCCGGTGGCCGGGAGAGTGAGAAGTGCAGGTAAGGTTACTATATTTTTTCCTATTGCAGGGGTAGAAAGTAGTCGTACAATTACAGGGCTGGCGGCAGGAGCCTATTTTCGTTTTGAATCAACTGCTCCCGCCCCAGCAGATATAGATATTCCTGTAGGGCTAAGAAGTATCGCGAGAGGAACATTATTATATATTAACATTTTTACCGTAGAACCAACAGGGAATTGGCTGGGAATGCTTGAGTGATATTACAGGCACAAAGGCACAGAGGCACAAAGGCACAGAGGTGTGGAGCGTGAGGCGTGAAAAAGGCATTGCCCTTTTGATGATACTGGCAATGATTTCCTTGCTGGGAGGCGTGGTTATGCTTTGTGCCTTTGTGTTGAGCCATGAGGTCTATCAAGACGAGCGCCATCAGATTACCCGGCAAAGGATGCTGGAGGTAGAAAGAGCGCTTATCGGCAGGTTGGCGGATGTCGGCGGCGGGGGAGGCATTACCTCCTCGGGTGGCTTTATAAGTGATTATGGAGAACCGAGCGCTCCGGCTACTTTTAATATCGGCAATCTTCTCAGCAATTTAGGGTTTACACCCTGGGCTCATAATGACACCCATTATTTCTGGGCAGGTTATCACGGAGGAAGATATCTAAATCCTCCCCCGGGGGAGGCGGAATTCAGGGATGGCTGGGGTAATATTATGCAGGTTCGTTTTATTGGCAATCAAATAGAGATAAAAAGTTGGGGTAGTGATAGAGCAGCTGATGGTGCAATTCCCCCAACTGGTTATGGCCGAGATATAGTAGATACTTTTTACTGGCGGAGAGGTGTGAGGGTAACTGATAAAACAGGCATACCTGATGTAAATTTCCATCTTATTTATCCTTTTCGAGGAAGGGTAAGGGTGCGGAGTGTCCATATGGCGCCTTATGTTTTCCATAATATCCCCGTTGGATTAAGGAAAATAGAAGTCCGGGATGGAGATGGTATTTTGCGAAGTATTCAAATGGTCTGTATTCCCCAGGGGGCAAGTGAGTATTCAATAACAATTAACTAGTGGCAATTTGTAGCCTGTAGTAGGAAGCGTGAAGCGAGAATTAACCTATGTCAACCAAACTTAAAAACTTAACCTCATATTTTAAAAAAAATGAAATTCTTGCCATTGAGCTGGGCGATGATGCTCTCAGGGCGGTAGTGGTGAAAAAAGAGGACGGAAAAGTGCTGGTTCTATCCGCGGCCGAGGTGGCTAATGAGCCGCAGTCAACTCTGGACAACCTGGTAACGGAGCAGGCACTTGACAGTCCACAGATTGACGGTCTTCTGGGGAAATTAGCCACCTATCCCCGGCGAACGGTTTTGGTGACTCCGGAGGTGAAGTTTCTCACCGCGGAATTGCCCATACCTCCCGGAGCAAAACTCTCTTCAAATAAGCTGCAAGAAGCAGTTCGCTGGGAGGCTCAACCTTATCTTGACTTTTCTCCCTCAGAGGGTCTTTTTGGTTATCGGTTACTGAAAGGCAAAAAGGGAGCTACTAATACCACCCCTGTTTTAATATCCGCTATATCCAGAGAAGATTATAGAAGGTTAGAAGAAATTTGCCATAGATGCGGTCTGGCTTTACAAGCTGTTTACGCCAAAGACAGTGCCTTTGCCTATTCTGTGGACCGCTTCTTAAAAGAGAAGACAAAAGGAATTATTCTTAATTTAGAACAGGATTCAATAGCCGGGGCGTTTATAGATAGCGGCAATCCGCTTACTTTTCAAACTGCTCCCCTGGATGCGGTGGAGAAATTAATTTCTGATTTGGCGCCCGGAATTGGAGAAATAGATGAGGTGGTTATCGCCGGTAGCCAGAAAGAACATATTAAGGATATTATTGATAAACTCAGAAGAAATTTTAAGTTTCCCGTGGGGTTATGGAAACTCCCGGATGACACTTATTACTCCCAGGCTGAAAATTTACCGGAAATTGGCCCACAGTTTGCCACCTGTATAGGTGCCGCCTGGCAGGAATTAGAAATTACAAGTAAAGGCGAGCTGGGTATTGATGATAGAGTGCCTTTGGTTACCCATCTTAAAACCAGAATTCATACTTTACCTTTAGTGATAGTTGGTCTAGTTGCTCTTAGTCTCCTTGCACATTACACTTTTATGAAGACTTCTTCCTGGCGGTATTCCTCAAGGATTGAGGAGCTGGAAGGGGTCAGGGTAAAATTTGAAGGAAACCTCTCTGAATTAGAAAGATTAGAGTCGGAAATAAGTGATACCTACGAGGAAAAGCGCCATATTGAAAAAGTTTTGCCGGACAGAAGTCATCGCATCCTGAATTTATTTGATGGCATAATCAACCAAATCCCTGATGATGTTATATTAAACAGGATAGTCCAGCAGGATGATAATACATTTTTGCTGGAAGGCTCAGGTATTTCTGCCAGCTCTATTACGGCCTTTGCCGGGGAATTGAATCAACTGGAGGGAACCAGGGAAGCAAGGCTGGAGAGTCTAATCAGCTCCAGAGGGGTTGGCTTCCCGGGGGCAGGTCTATTTTTATATCAGTTTCAGGTAAGGGTGATTTTGAAATAGGCTACAGGCTACAAGGCTATAGAACTGGTGTTCTGGTGCTCTGGTGATTGGTAATTGGTGATTGGTGATTGGTGTTCTTCTGACTGGTGCTCTGGTGCTCTTATGTGAGGTGTGAAAATGGCTAAGAGAAAACTGACTAAACTGGAAAGGGTAGGAATTGTTGCTGTGATAGTAATAATGGCTTCTTTCTTTTATGATAGGGAAGTCTATAAGCCTGAGCATGAGAAATTTAAACTGCTGAGAGAAAATTTTATTGAGTTATCCGCAGAGGTCAGGGATTTAAAGCGGCAGGAACCGAGAGAGGGTTTTATTTCTGCTATCAGTGAGAGGGATAAAGAGTTAAGGCAGGCCAGGTCAGAGCTGGAAGAGGCAAGCCAGGTGTTGGCCGGGGCGGAAGATTTGATGCCCATTCTAACCCAAATCGGTCAGCTGGCCGGAAAGCATAATCTTAAAATTGGTAAGTTTTCCCCGGTGGAGGGGAAAAGGCTCCGGAACGAAGAGGAGGTTTCTCCCCCCCGAAGTTTTCATAAAATGGCCCTGCGCGGTAACTTTCTGGACTTTAGAGAGTTTTTAAGAGAGGTTAAGCTTTTGCCAAAACTGGTGGTAATTGAGAGAGTAGTAATAGAGCGCGAAATGGAAGAAGAAGATTTGAAGATAGATTTGTGGATTTCAATTTGACGCGCGGCCGGCGGCGGTGTTATGGGCGAACGGCTGTTCGCCCCTACATGCTCTAAACAGGAGGTGAAAAAATGAATGTTCTGATGAAATTTTTGGTAGTCGTTATTTGCTTTTTGTATCTGACAGGTTCGGTTTATGGCGATGCAAGAAGACGCGACCCCTTCCGTCTTAGCCCTGAACTTTTTAAAGTAACCAGGCCCGAAGAGTTAGTCACTTTCAAAGGAGAAGATTTAAGGGGCCTTGATTTACCCCAGATTGAAGTTACCGGAGTTATGATTGTGGGTGGCAAGGCTATGGCTACGGCCAGGATAGAGACATTAGGAGAAGTAGTCCTTAGACCCAAGGAGAAGATAGTGGTTAAGCCGAGAGAGGCGCACAGAGGCACTCTTACCTCTTTTCTGGTGAAAGAGATTACATTCAGCGAGTTAGTTATAATTTTAGAGGGAGGGCGGGAGGTGCGCGGGCGGTTTAGGTAACACGCGGTGAATGAAGATGAATAAATTGAAGAGTTTGTCGGGTATAATTTTAATTCTATTTATGAGCGGAGTCTTTCCTGCGGCATCGGAAGAGGTTAATCCGCGACAAGACATAGAAGAGGGGAAAGAAGTTGAGGTTTTTGATTTTAGAGAAACGCCCATGGTAGATGTGCTGAGAGTATTTGCTGAATTAACCGGCAAGAATGTAATCGCCAGCAAAGAGGCTATGGGAGTTAGAATAACTCTTTTCTTAAAAGATGTTAGCGCTGAAGACGCCTTGAAGACAATGTGCCGGATTTATAATCTCTGGTTTATTGAAGAAGATGATATTATCAGGATTATGACTACCGAAGAATATCTTGAGGAACTGATTGTTCGGCGAGATGCAACGACAATTATACATAGACTTAGATATGCCTCTTGTTTTGCCGTCGCTGATTTGCTGGGCAATCTATTTGGACCCCGCATTGAATATATCCCGCCCGCCGATGTAGAAGCCTTTGGTCATATAGGCGTAGGAAGAGTGGGGGTGGCCCGGGACAGAGTCGGGGTAGGTAGAGCTCATGTGAGGCGAGAAGCTTTTATTCCCGAGCACCGAAGAGAGGAAAGAGTTCCTTCCGAGGTAATTGAAGAACTTGAGAGGAGGATTGAAGAGAAAGTAAAGTTAGAGGATGTCTTAGAAGCCAGAAGAGAAGAGGCTATTGTTTATTTGACTATTTTCCCTCGTGATAATTCTATACTCGTTCGCTCGGTTGATAAGAGGATTTTAGAGGAGATAAGCAATATTATCAAAGAAATAGACACGCCCACCCGTCAGGTTTTGCTGGAGGGGAAAATTTTAGAGTTTACATTAACTGATGAACTTAAGTCTTTTTTTGATTTTGATGTCAGAAAAAGAGAATGGCGTGTGGGGGGAGGGAAATTTACTCCTTTAGATGTCGCTACTTTTATTTTTGAACTCATGGATAAGGAGGTAAGAGCTCGTGTGGAACTATTTGAAGAAAAAGGGTTGGTTAGAGTTATTGGCACACCAATGCTCCTTTCTGCTAATAATGCCCCGGGAGAATTTTTTATTGGGGAAGAAAGGCCGATTACGATTAGTTATGAGCATGAGATCAGAGAGTTTCCAGGGCGGGTTACTGAAACGGTGCGGCCGGTAATAGAACTCAGGGATATTGGAACCAAGCTTATCATTACCCCTTCCATTAACGAAGATAGAACAGTAACCATGCGTTTCCTGGCTGAAGTTGATACGGTTAGGCCTGGTGGTGCCAGCTTTAGTTTTGTTACTAAGGATGGAAGGGTGATTACTTTGCCTATAGACACAGTGGATACTTCCCGGGTGGAGAATATCATTGTGGCCAGAGATGGAAGCACTCTGGCTATTGGCGGCCTTATACGCGAGGGTGTCAAGGACCATGAGCGCAGGATTCCCCTTTTGGGAGATATTCCTGTATTAGGACTTTTCTTTAGGAGAGTGGAAGTAAGGGAAGAAAAAACAGAGACTGTTTTTTTGGTTACCCCTCATATTATGATGGCCCCGGAAGAAGCTGAACCTGTCTCTGAGGAGCTAATGAGAAGACTTTCCGACCATCCTTATATTAAAGATAAGGAATAATGCAACCGTTCATGGTTATTAGTTCACGGTTCAGGGTTCCAGGTTTGAGGAAATGATGAATGGCATGTTGCCCCGCGGGGTGTATCCGCCTGACGGCTCGGCAAGGCTTCTGGCTAAAGCCACAGCCGTGGTTATCCTCTTATCCTCTTTCTTCAACTGTGAACCCTGAACTGTAAACTATGAACGGTTTAAATATGGACATATTTGAACTTTTAAAAATAACTGTCCAGAGGCAGGCATCGGATTTACATCTCACCCCCAACAGCTCCCCTCTTTTACGCATTCACGGAGAGCTAACCCCCGTTAAAGGTGAAAAACTGTCCTCCGAAGAAACTGAAAAAGCGATATTTCAGCTGCTTTCTCATGAGCAAAAAGAGGTATTTAAAAAGAAGCATTCTATTGACTTAGCCTATAGCCTGGAGAGCGTAGGCAGATTTCGCATAAATGCTTATTATCAAAAAGGCACAGTGAGCGTTGCCTTTCGCAGTCTTCCTGACAGAATATTCAGCCTCACCGAGCTTGGATTACCTGAAAGCCTTCATCAACTTTCTGCTTTGCGCGATGGGATGGTTTTGATTACCGGGCCTACCGGCTGCGGTAAGACTACAACCTTAGCTACGCTTATTGATATGATAAATCGGACCCGTGCCTGCAATATAATTACCATAGAAGACCCTATTGAATATTTGCATAATCATAAAAAGGGCATTGTTAACCAGAGAGAGCTTTATGTTGATACTGATTCTTTTGCTGAGGCAATGCGCTATGCTCTGCGTGAAGACCCTGATGTTATCCTGGTGGGAGAAATGAGAGATTTAGATACTATGCGCACGGCAATTACCGCTGCCGAGACCGGGCATTTGATTTTTTCTACTCTTCACACCCGAGACGCAGCCTCATCTATTGACCGAATATTAGGGGTTTTTTCGTCTGTTGAGCAGCAGCATGTTCGGCAACAACTTTCTGAGGGTTTAAAGGCAGTAATTTCACAAAGGTTATTGAGATGCGCTGATGGAAATGGACGAGTGCCGGTAGTAGAGGTGATGATAGTTACTAAAGCCATAGGTAATTTAATACGTCTGGGCAAGACTGAACAGATATACTCGGCTATAGAAACAGGTGGCAGTCTGGGGATGCAAACCATGGAGCAGTCGTTAGTGGATCTTTATCGGCAGAGGAAGATTGATAAAAAGACTGTTTGTAATACAGCAAAAAATGTAAAATTTATAGAACAAAGGATTGCCTGAGAATGCTTGGTAAAGTATTAGTAGAAAAGAAAATCATTGATGAAAAACAGCTAAACGAGGCTTTAAATATCCAGGCAAAAGATAAAGAACCTCTGGAACAAATCCTGGTTAAGTTAGGCTATTGTTTTGAGGAAGATATTAGCCATGTTATAGCTGAGATTTATGGTCTGCCATACATAGAATTAGAAGAGACAAGTATTGAATCCAGAGCCATTCAGCATATCCCGGCTAACCTTGCCCTCAGGCACAACATTATTCCTATAAAAATAGAAGAAAATATTTTATATCTCGCTTGCGAAAAGCCTTTGAGCTCCCAGTTTATTTCCAATTTGCAAAGATTAACCGGCAAACAGATTACTTTCTATATTGCTGTTAGCTCTATTATCAGTTCTTTGTTAAAGAAGTATTATACGGTTGGTACAGCGTCATCAGAAAGGCCATCAATTGAAGATGCTGGCGACCAATCTGTTAGAGATATTTTAAACAGCCTAATTTGCAAAGCCTTAAATCTTAGGGCTTCAGATATTCATTTTGAGACTCAAGACACCAAGATGCGGGTAAGGTTCAGGATAGATGGAGTATTAAGTGAGGCAGATTCTTTATCAAAAGAATTAGCCCTTCCGCTTGTTTCCAGAATTAAGGTTCTTTCCGGATTGGACATTGCTGAAAAACGTGCTCCTCAAGATGGAAGCTTCATTTTTCAGGATATGGGCGAGTCTACTGATGTTCGGGTATCTATTTTACCTAATGTCAATGGTGAGAAGGCAGTATTACGGCTTCTTCCTTCTAAAAGGAAGATAATTGCTTTAGAATCTTTAGGCATGGAAAAAGATACATTAGAAGAATTTAGAGCACTGATTAAAAGACCACATGGTATTATTCTTATTACCGGACCTACAGGTAGCGGCAAATCTACTACTTTATATGCCTCGCTTTTACTTATTCGCTCTGTCGGCGTCAATATTACTACCATTGAAGACCCGGTAGAGTATCACATTGAAGATATTACCCAGACACAAGTGGACCATGTTGATAAGATTACTTTTTCTAAGTCACTCAGGCATATCTTACGTCAGGACCCTGATATTATTATGGTAGGTGAGATTCGTGATAAAGAAACAGCAGATATTGCTTTAAGAGCTGCGCTCACCGGCCATTTGGTTTTTTCAACTTTGCATACAAATGATGCATCTAGCGCCCTCACCCGCCTGATTGATATAGGCTGTGAGCCATATCTTATCAGCTCTACCGTTTGTGCTATTGTGGCCCAGAGGCTGGTCCGGCTTAACTGCGAATTTTGCCGGGAAGCGTTTAAACCTACACCGGAGGAGTTGGAAAAGTTTAGGGTAAACCCCGTTAGAAAGAATACTTCTAACGGGGTAAAGGATGTTAAGATAGATGGGCCCTGGTTTCGCGCTCCCGGATGCCGACGCTGCCAAAAAACAGGGTTTAAGGGCCGGATAGGCATTTTTGAGTTGCTTAAAATAGATAGCTCCATTCAGAAGGAGATTATAAAGAATTCTTCTGCGGAGAGGATTAAAGAGATAGCCATATCTCAGGGCATGCGTACATTATGGCAAGACGCTTTTTTAAAGGTAGAGCATGGCTTAACTTCTCCCGAGGAGGCTATGAGAGTTACAGCATTCGGTTAAGACATGCAAAGCATAAGGCAGAAGAGTGCAGTTTTTTAAAGGAGAAGCAGTGCCAAAATTTTTTTATACTACTATAAGTGATAGCGGAAAAGAAATTTCAGGAACGGTTGAAGCCGCTAATATAAATGCGGCCGCCGGTAATCTTCGCAGCCAGAGAAAAATTATAACTTCATTAAAAGAAATCGGTGATGTCCCGAAGGAGAAGGATGAATCATTTTTCACCTCACCTTTTGATTATGTAAGTTTTATTCGCTCATCCGATATAGTTATACTTTTTCGTCAACTTTCCACTCTTATTACTGCTGGTGTTACTCTGGTTAATTCTTTACAGATACTCCAGGGGCAGATAAAGAAAAGAAAACTAAAACGACTTCTCGGTCAAATCTTGCACGATATTGAAGAAGGGTCAACCTTTGCCAACGCTTTGAAAAAACACCACCGGATTTTTTCCGCGTTTATTACCAATATGATTGAGAGCGGAGAAGCAGGAGGAACGCTGGATGTAACTTTGGAGCGCATAGCTAATCACCTTGAGGAACGTTCAGCATTTCGCACACAAGTTATTACCAGTTTTATTTATCCAACCATTGTAATTGTCATGAGCATTATCGCGGTAAGTTTCCTGGTTGGCTTTGTTATTCCTAGGTTTATGCCATTTATAATAGCGCGAGGGGGAGAGTTGCCCTGGAATACCCGATTTTTGCTTGATAGCACACAGTGGTTAAAGAGTTATTGGAAATATATTGTTTGTGCGGTAGCAGGTGTATCTTTAGGAATATATTTTTTAAGCAAAATAGAGGCAGTTAAATACTGGATAGATAGGGTTAAAATAAAGATTCCTGTTGTTGGCCCTATTTTTGTTTATTCGGTAGTGGTTCAATTTTCCAGAAATTTAGCCTCTCTTTTAACCAGCGGGGTAAGTATGTTGGAATCGTTACGGACAACTCGCAATACTCTGGGTAATTACGCAGCTATGCAGGAGATAGATGTAATGGAAAGACGTGTTACTATGGGTGAAAACCTTTCCGCACCTGTTAGAGACGCGTCCTTTATTTTTCCACCTATGGTGGCTGAGATGATAGCGGTAGGAGAAGAAACAGGGGGACTGGATAATACTTTGAATTTAACCGCCCAAATCCATGAGAAATTATTGCAGACCTATATTAGGCGAATGAATTCTTTGATTGAACCCGTGTTAATTTTTACCTTAGGAGGCATTGTTGCCTTTGTGGCCTGGGGACTTATTGCCGGTATTTTGGCTATGTATAGAATGTAGTATAACCTAATCTTTTTATTCATCCACCATCTCATTCCCCCCTTTTTTATTTTTCCGTCGCTAAAAGTTTTCCCTGGGACCAAAAACTTAAACTTTTTTGGAGTTTTTACGATTTTGCTTGACAAGATTTTGGGGTGTGGTAAAATCGTCATTGCAAATGAAATTTAATTGCAATTAAAGGAAAAGCTCTGATGAGCCTGGCAGAAAATAGATTGAGAAATTATTTAAAGTCTAAGGGCCTGAAATTCACCAAAGTAAATCAAAAACAATTTTTAATTTTATCAGGAGGTGATAGTTTTG
>CAZVBB010000011.1:0-14905 GCA_964625285.1 uncultured bacterium
AAATTCGAATGTTCAAAACTGACTTGCTTTGCAAGTCATTCTGAGGGCAAAGCCCGAAGAATCTCATCCATCGTTTGTAATTTTGGTCATTGGTGCTTGTTTGTAATTTGTGTATTGGGATTTGTAATTTGCATTCTGGTGCTCTGGTGCTCCTCTGCTAACAGCCTACAGCCTTCATTTTCTATTCTGCGCTCTTAGAGGGCATTATTTTTTCTAAAATCTCTTTAGCGATGATGAAGTCTTCGGGAGTGGTGATTTTTATGTTTTCTGGTGAGCCGGGAACGATTTTAACAGGGTGCCCCAATCTTTCTACGAGCATAGCGTCATCTGTTCCTGTGAAACCCTCTTGCGCTGCTTTTCTATGGGCATCTTTAATCAAATTAGATTTAAATACTTGCGGAGTTTGAACTGACCAGAGATGGACTCTTTTTAAGGTGCTTTTGACAAAGCCTTTTTCGTCTCCTTCCTTAATTGTGTTAGTAATTGGAATGGCAGCGACTGCGGCTCCATAGAGTCCTGCTTCGTTGATTGTTTTTGTAATAATGGAATTGCTCACAAAAGGGCGCGCGCCGTCGTGGATAAGGATAAGCTCGGAATCATCGGAGGCTCTTGCTAAGCCATTTGCCACTGAGGTTTGCCGCACCTCCCCTCCAATAGTGGTAATTATTCCTTCGCAGTAGAATTTATTTAATGTGCGGTGGCAAAAATCTTCCTCATCAGCAGCAATAACAAGGATAATCTCTGTAATTTGAGTGACTTTTTTCAAGGCAAAGAGAGTATGAATAATAACTGGTTTCTCTCTGATGTAGAGATACAACTTATTCTCACCTTTCCCTACCCTTTTTCCCTGACCGGCAGCTGGGACGATGGCAGATACTCTCAACGAACAATTTCCTTAACCTTCATCAGCCTCGTGATATTACCTCTCTCTCGTTCACTTAGCTTCATTGTTATGTAGCGGATTGTCTCCTCCAAAGAAGGAATGAGAATATATTCAAGGGCATTCACCCGGCGGCGGGTTGTCTCTATTTCCTGCGCCATCAGCTCAATCCATCTTTCAATCTGAGAGAGCTTTACCATCAGTGGCAAAGTTTCAGAAAAGACAGAGATGGCAGTGTCCAGCTCACCTGAGGTTTCTGCAAATCCATAACAATCAATTTCTCCTTCCTGAGATAGATGCAGTTGCGGGAGACGAAGATTCATAAGTGGCATAAGCGAGATAGATACATCAGCTTTTCTTGTGGTAAAGAAAAGTAAAGACTCAATGCTGTCAAGAGACATCATAGCTCTGGCAAGTAGAAGATTTTGGTAACCCTTTCTGAGTCTCTTCTCAACATCATCTCTCAAATCCTTATTCTCAGCAACAAGCTCTAAGAATCTTCTCATTAGCTCTTCCTGTTTGTCTCTCAAGAGTTTGTGTCCTCGCCTTGCAAGAAGAAGCCTCTTCCTGAGTCTTAATACTTCCATCCGATTGGGGCTTACATTTAGTCTCATTCTTCCTCTACTTTATACCCTTCCCCATTGTCAACCCCGTTAGAAGCGTCGCTTCTAACGGAGTCAATAAATATATGGGAAGTGTCCCTATGTTTTATGTTTCCTATGTTTCATGTTTTGGAGGGGGACTGTCCCAGAATTACGGGCAAAGCCGTAGATTCGGGACTGTCCCCGTTCCCTGTTCAGTTTTTTAGAATGCCATCTGCCAAGAAGCGTTGAGCCAGTAGTTCGGCGCCGCTCCCTGGTTGGTGGCATTGAGCATCGCTCCGAGTGTGCCGCCGCCAAGCTTGGTCTCAAAACCAGCGCCTGCGCGCAGCCAGTTGCGATTCACCTGCTCACCGGGCAGGCTGAAGCTGGAAAGCCCGAGCACCGTGCCGCTCGTTGCCGCGCCGGTCTTCTCAAAGCGGTGCGCAGCTTCAAGTCTGCCGAGCAGTTTCGTATTGGCAGAGAGAGGCTGAGTGGCGTCCACGCCGACCGACGCGATGGTTGACCTCTCCGTGCGGGCGTCAAAGCGCGCCGGAAAGCCGCCGCCGGTTTCAGTGTAGCCATCTATACGGGTGCGTCCATGAGTAACATCCACGTAGGGCGTCAGCGTTGCATTGCCCAAGTGAGCGGCGTTTTCCCGGTCCAGACGCAGTCGCAGGGCCGTGGTTTTCACATCTGGCTTGCCGCTGGAGAAGTCCTGCACGCCTGCGTTAAGATAGCCTCTGCGCACCTCAGCGTCGCCCCTCTGGTAGAGCACCATTGCGCTCGTCCACAGGTTCGTGCCCGGCATATTAACAAGCAGCCCGGCTGTGCCGTAGTAGGTGCCCAGCTTGCTTCTGCCACCGAAAACGAGGTTCTGTCGGCTCGACACGCGCCCCACTGAGAGCGTGCCCTGCACACCCTGTGCGAAGGCGTGGGAAGCACCGACTTCAGCTAGCCCGAAGGAGCCGTCGCGGATGCCGTGATCGTCGCGGCCTATATCTCCCGCAGTCCAGAAGCTGGACTGTCCAGCCTGCACACGCCGCGCCAGAGGCCGGCTGTGCACGCCTGTGAACACCGTGTGCCACATCGCCGATGCCTGTCCCGGCGTCATCGCATTGTCGGACAAGCTGGCGGCAAGGTCATCCAGCGTGACAAGACCATTGCGGTCCCGCGCGATGAAGGCGAAACCACTGGTCAGAACTCCCACCACCACGCTGCCGTCAGCATTCACGCCGCGAGCCTCTCTGGTGATATCCACCGGCACGATGACCCCGGCCGCTCGTAGCCAGTCTTCCACGCTCTGCATCCCTGTGCCCGCTGTCCAGCGGAAGGCGCGGGCGGGGTTGCCCGCCACCGCGCCGTCGTAGGCTCTGCCCACCACTACACTGCCGTCAGCGGAGACGCCGAAGGCATGGGAATGTACGCCGTTATTTAAGACCCCCAGGCTCACCATCCCCGCTTCTCGTGTCCAGCGGAAGGCGCGCCACGCGTTGCCCGCCGCGCCGTCGGTAGCTCTGCCCACCACCACGGTGCCGTCGACGCTCACGCCGGTGGCTACAGAATGAAAGCCGCCGCTCAAGACGCCCAGGCTCTCCATCCTCCCCGCTGGCGTCCAGCGGAAGGCGCGCAGAGCGCCTGCCACGTTGTCCTCGCCCACCACCACGCTGCCATCGGCGTTCACGCCCATGGCCAAGGAACCCCAGCCGCCGGGCAAGACGCCCAAGCTGACCATCCCTGTTGCTGCTGTCCAGCGGAAGGCGCGCGTAGCGCCGCCTGCCGCGCCGTCGGCGGCAAACCCCACCACCACGTTGCCGTCGGCGCTCACGCCGTGGGCATGGGAAGATGGTCCGAGATTCAAGACGCCCAAGCTCTCCATCACCCCTCCTTGCCAGCGGAAGGCGCGTACGGCGTTGCCTGCCGCGCCGTCGGCGGCAAACCCCACCACCACGGTGCCGTCAGCGCTCACGCCGTGGGCCCAGGACCACCCTCCGCCGTGCAAGGCGCCCAAGCTGACCATGCCCGTTGCTGGCGTCCAGCGGAAGGCGAGGGAGTCGCCGGACCCGCCCACCACCACGCTGCCGTCGGCGCTCACACCGTAGGCAATGGATCCCCAGCCGGCCTGGAGTTCTCCCAAATCAGTGATGCCGGGCGGGACCCGTCCCAGTGCCACAGCAGGGAGAACCACCAGCATCGCGGCCATCAATAGCGCGAAATGAAAGGATTTCACAGCCCAATTAATTATCCCCCTCATTCTCTCCTCCTTCATTCTCTTCTCCTTTCAACTTATCTCTAAACCCAGACGCTTCCTCCAGGGCGTCCATGCAAAATTCAGTGACCAATTTAAAATCTGGTAACTGGTGCTCTGGTGCCTGGTGCTCTGGTGCTCTTCTTTTCTCACTTTTCACTTTCCTGTGTTTCCAGATATTTCTCTATGTAAGCCTGCCTTACCCTTTTGAGCTCAACTTTAGGAAGCATTCTTAGAAGTTTCCATCCAAGGTCAAGCGTCTCCTCAATCGACCTTTCCTCATTTTCGTTCTGGCGAATATACTCAGCTTCAAATCTATCAGCAAAGGCAAAGAAGAGCCGGTCAGCTTCACTCAAAGCTGCTTCTCCTAATATTACTGCTAATTCTTGCGCCTCTTTCCCCCTCGCATAAGCAGCGAACAACTGGTTAAACAGGTCAGAATGGTCTTCTCTTGTCTTATCTTTCCCAATTCCCTTATCCTTTAATCTTGACAAAGATGGAAGAACATCAATGGGGGGATAGATTCCCTTCTTATTCAACTGACGATTTAGAATTATCTGACCTTCGGTAATGTAACCAGTTAAATCAGGGATTGGATGCGTTTTGTCATCTTCAGGCATTGTCAGAATTGGCATTAAGGTGATTGAACCTTTCTTTCCCTTTATCCTACCTGCCCTCTCATATATTGAAGCTAAATCTGTGTACATATAACCCGGGTATCCTCTGCGGCCGGGAACCTCTTTTCTCGCTGCCGAGACCTCCCGAAGTGCCTCACAGTAATTAGTCATATCGCTCAAGATAACCAGGACATGCATCCCATGGTCAAATGCCAGGAACTCAGCCGTAGTTAATGCCATTCTCGGGGTAGCAAGTCTTTCAATTGTCGGGTCATCGGCAAGATTGATAAACAGCGCCGCGCGGTCGATCGCCCCTGTTCTTCTGAAGTCAGAAATAAAATAATCCGATTCTTCAAAGGTTATTCCCATTGCTCCGAAGACAACAGCAAACTCTTCTTCTTTACCTAGAACTCTTGCCTGTCTTGCTACTTGTGCGGCTATCTGTGGATGCGGCAATCCTGCTCCTGAGAATATGGGAAGTTTCTGCCCACGCACCAGAGTATTTAGCCCATCGATTACTGAAATGCCTGTCTGAATGAATTCTGATGGATAGTCCCGAGCATATGGATTGATTGGAGCTCCGTTGATGTCCATTCTTTTTTCAGGAAGCACCCGAGGACCACCGTCTATTGGCTTCCCCAGTCCATCAAACACTCTACCAAGAAGGTCCACAGAGACAGCTAAGTCAATCCCCTTGCCAAGGAATCTAACATGGCTGTCATAGATGTTGATTCCGGTTGAGCTTTCAAAGAGCTGCACAAGCACCAACTCCCTGTCTATCTCAAGCACTTTCCCTCTTCTCGTCTCGCCACTGGGGAGCTCAAGTTCAACAAGCTCGTCGTACTTCACCCCTTCAGTAATTTCATCTACCAATACAAGAGGGCCGACAACCTCCTTGATTGTCAAATATTCTTTAGCCATTTTTTCTCCTTTCAACAGTAAAAGTTAAAAGTCACAAGTAAGCAGAGCACCAGTCCCTTGATAAATTAAATGTCAAATTGCAAATTTTAAATTGCAAATTTTAAATTGCAAAATTGCCCTCTGCTCTATGCTCTATTACGTTAGGGATTCAACTTGAGCGATCAAGTTAGCTTCAATTTTGGCAAAATTATCAAGTTCTTTCTCTGTAATATATTTTGCGCGGGCAATTTCTTCCTTCACTTTAAGAGAAGTAAGAGCATCAAAATTTATGCCTCTTTCAATTGCCTTGCCTCTTTCATGATGAAAGTCAATAATTAACTTTAGCATCTTATACTGCTTGGTAAAGGAGGTGTAACTATCAACTTCATGGAAGGCATTCTGGTGGAGGAAATCCTCACGGATTGACTTGGCTGTTTCCAGTATCAGCCTATCCGGGATTGAGAGAGCATCAATACCAACGAGCCTGGCAATCTCCTTTAACTCTGACTCTTTCTGAAGAATTGTCATTGCCTCCTGCTGCATTAATAGCCAGTCTTTTCCGATTGTTGTCTGAAAATAATCTTTGAGGTTGTCTAAGTACAGAGAATAACTTGTTAACCAGTTTATCGCAGGAAAATGCCTTTCATAGGCAAGTCGATCCTCAAGACTCCAGAATACCTGAGCTACCTTAAGCGTTGCCTGAACCACCGGGTCGGAGAGGTCACCCCCGGGAGGAGAGATTGCTCCTATAACACTTAAAGACCCCTCGCGATTGTCACTTCCGAGACAGGTAACCCTTCCTGCTCTCTCGTAAAATTGGGCGATTCGCGTCGGCAGGTAAGCAGGATATCCTTCTTCTCCAGGCATCTCCTCCAAACGGCCTGACATTTCTCTCATTGCTTCTGCCCAGCGGGAGGTGGAGTCTGCCATAAGTGAAACAATATATCCCATGTCACGAAAGTACTCAGCAATGGTAATTGCTGTATAGACTGATGCTTCTCGAGCAGCCACAGGCATATCAGAAGTGTTAGCAATTAATACAGTTCTTTTAATCAACTTTTCGCCGGTGCGCGGGTCATCTAACTCTGGAAACTCCATAAGCACATCGGTCATCTCATTACCTCTCTCCCCGCATCCACAATATATAATAATCTGAGCATCGCACCACTTGGATAAGGCATGTTGGAAGACGGTTTTCCCTGAGCCAAATGGTCCGGGAATGCAGGATGTTCCCCCGCGGGCAATGGGGAAGAAGGTATCAACAATTCTCTGGCCGGTAACCAGGGGTATATTTGGAGAAAGTTTCTTATGATAAGGTCTTTCTCTTCTGACTGGCCAGTGCTGTAGCATCTGAATCTCTTTGGTCTCCGAACCTGTCCTGACCACCGCGATTGTTTCAGTAATAGTAAACTTTCCTTCCCTAATATCCTCTATCAACCCATCTGTTCCGATGGGAGCAAGAATCTTGTGTTTAACGACAGGGGTCTCCTGAACCTCTCCTAAGATGTCCCCTGGGCTTATCTTATCGCCTGTCTTGACAGATGGAGTAAAAGCCCATTTCCTTTCTCTATCTAAAGCAGGAACATCTATGCCGCGTGTTATACGATCCCCTGCTTTTTTCCTTATTATGTCGAGAGGACGCTGAATGCCATCATAGATTGATTGAATAAGCCCTGGGCCAAGCTCTACACTTAACGGTCTGCCAGTATTAAATACCGGCTCGCCTGGTCCCAGTCCCGCGGTCTCCTCATATACCTGGACAGAGACATTGTCCCCGCGTAGTTCAATTATTTCTCCTACGAGTCTTTTCTCACTAACTCGTACCACATCATACATTCGCGCTCCATGTATCCCGGAGGCAATGATTAAAGGACCAGAGACTTTGGTTATCACCCCTTGTTTTGTTTTATCTTTCATCTTCACCCCTTTATTGAAATAGACAACTATTCAGGAGCCAGAATTCAGTAGTCAGAATGAAAGGAAATCAACCAAGCATTTTAAGACTTGATTGTTCGGCAAAAGGCTCATCAATTCATCTTATTTTCTATTCTGGATTCTGGATTCTGACTCCTGACTTCTTACTTCTGACTTCTTTATTGTATAGATATATCTTCTGCTCCAATAGCTTTTCTGATATTTGCCTTTAATGCCTGCGTTGCCAGTCCACGACTGCGTTGCGTATCCGGGATAAGGGTTACTATTGGTAGCGACGCCTCAGTGAGCCTGGCAGCGGCAAACTCTTCGGCAAGGAATATAATGGTATAATCGCTGCTTAAAATATTATTAAATGCCTGGCGCGCCTCCTCAATAGTTTCCACCGGGAAGACAGAAACTCCTGCTCCTCTAAATCCACAGATGTAGTCCCGCCTGCCTACCACTGCAATTTTAGACATAAGTTTCTCTGAGAATTGTTCTGAGCAGCTCTGCCGGCATCCCGTTAAACTTACCCGCAATTATCATCCTGATGTTCTTTATTTCACTCTCCTTAGTAAAGAGATAGGTGATGAGCGGTTCTATGCCAAAAGCAATCAACTTTGCCGGCTCAAGAGCTTTCAAGGCATAATCATCAGACAGTCTTTCCAGCTCCTTCCATGAGTTATTTTCCCGATAATACTTAATTCCTTCGGAGATCAATCCTTCATACTCTGGAGGAAGACGGGAAGAGAGACTGCCTTCTCTATCATCAATGGAGGCAAGAAATAATTTTTTTTCCAGTCTCCCGCCGGGAAGAAGCATCTTCTCTAAAAAATCTTTTTTCTTTCCAAGATTGCTCGCCCGCAGGAAATTTTTAATATTTAGTAGATCAATTGAACGTTGCAGATACTTTTCAAGAAGATAATTTTCACCTAGTCTTTTTTTGAGCAATGAGAAGAACTCATTATCGAGAATGATGTCAATTAGCTGCGGGTCACCCTTTTCTTTAAGCTCCTCTTTTATTTTTCTGGAAACAGGGCTGAGTTCAACGGGAAGTTCTTGAATGGAATCACTCTCAAAGAGCTTCTTGAGCCTCTCCGGAGGAACGAGCCCTCCCTCCATTAAGTGGCGGTCAATAAACTCCGTGGTGTCTGAAGCAGGAGAGAGCTGCTTTATCTTTAGCAGCAGCGCAAGATTCCTAAAATCAATTCTTAGCCGAAAGACATCGGTGAGCTCCGGGTCATTACTGAAAAATGAGATAAGGTCAATCGTAGCTTTCATCTCGTTAATTAAGATATCTTCAAAATCTCCTGCATTCTTTAACTCTGATGGAGATGCGTAATCTGTATCTGAAAGCAACTTCAGCGCATCTTCGGCGCTATCGGCATCGCACATCTGAATAAACCTTTCCTTCCTGATGAGTTTTGTCTCAAGAGCTCTGATTTTTCCTACTGCACAGGTATATCGGGTATCATCATTCATCGGGCTTCCTTTTTGTCAAAAATGATGCTAATAAGGCTCTCCTCTAATTCATCCCGCTTCTCCTCAATGAGAGAGTCAAAGCTCAAGTTTGTTTCTTTGCGTCCATCTTTCAGGATGAAACCTCCCTGGATATTTCTTTTTTCTGGGGAAAGTACCAGATTTCCTTTTTTGCCATTCTTTTTTAGTGCTTCATTTACTTCAACAATGAACTCAGGCGTGAGCTTTTCTTTATCTACGACTGATACAATTATCTCTTCTTCACCGCTTACAACGGCACTTATGAGCGTTTTTTTAATTACACTGCGATACTTCTCAGCAGGAAGTGAACGGAGGTCGTTTAATGCTTTCTTAAATGCCTCCTCAATCAGTTTCTGCTTAAGGACAAGTATCTCTTTCCTTGCCTCAAGATTAGCCATTGTTATTTCTCTCTTCCTCTCCTGTGCTATGGCGTCTTTTCCTTCCTTGAGCAGTTTTTCTTCTAACTTAACTGCTTCTTCCTTAGCCTTCTTCAGAATGTTTTCTTTTTCGCTTTTGGCATTACGGATTATCTCGCTTGCCTTAGCTTCGGCATCGCCCCTGATTTTTCTTGAAATATCTTCAATCGCCATTTGAAACTTCCTATATGTATTCGGGGTCATTTCCGACCCCGAGAGAAAATCCTCTATGTCTCATATCGACTACATGTTCTGGTGACTGGTGCTCTGGTGACTTATAACTCCTTGAATCTTTTTTCATCTTTAAAGCTGAATTGCTACTACAAGGAGAAAGCTCGCTAAAAGCCCAAAAACGGCGTATGTCTCTACCATTGCAGCCATAAGGACTCCCTTGAACCAATCTTCTGGTTGTTTTACGACTATAGCTGCAGCCGCTGCTCCTACTCTCCCCTGATAGTCTCCTGATATAAGTCCGGCAATTCCTACCGGGAGGCAAGCTCCTAATATCTGCAACCCTGTCCCTATATCAATTGGCACCTGTTCAGCACCTCCAAGAAGTCCCAATCGCACCATTACTATTATTCCTATCATAAGCCCATAAATTCCCTGGGTTCCGGGAAGAGCAACCAGAATAAAAAGCTTGCCGAGCTTTGTTGGGTCTTCGCTTATTACTCCACTTGCCGCTGACCCCGCATGGCCAATGCCTATTGCTGACCCAGCCCCAGCCAGACCTACCGCCAATCCTGCCCCGATTATTGCTAACCCCAAACCTATTCCCACTTCCATAATTATTTTACCCCCTTTCTTCAATTATACAGGCTGTCACAAAACTATTTTCTCGTCGGAGAAACTCAAGAGCATTATCCTTTTTGCCCTCCTGTCAAATTCCAATAAACAATACACAAATTACAAACAAATCCCAAATTACAATTACCAAATGTTCAAAACTGACAACTTTGTTGTCATTCTGAGGGCGAAGCCCGAAGAATCTGAGACTGCGAAGCAGTCATTTTGGTCATTGAAATTTTGGTAATTGGTATTGTTTGTGATTTGGTGCTTGTGATTTGGAATTTCAAAGAACTAGTTTTGTAACGGCCTATCAATATATATACAGGCTATCGCAAAACACGTTCTATCTGTAATCAAGGGCGGCACTTTTATGACGCCCTATCAATTATAGTGAACTTGTTCTCTATCTGAAATGGCTTAAATATTCTTCCTCCTCCAGTAAAGAAATATGGAAAAAACTCTACAAACTGGAGTCTGGCAGTGTGAATGAAAGCTCCTAATGTACTGATGAGAAAATTGCCTGCATGTCCCACGACCAGAATGAGAATCATTGCCGCCCAGCCGATGAGTGGAATTGCAAGGGCAAGCCCAGCAATTATATTCACGGTCATCGCAATGATACTAGTAGCCATTCCCAGTGCCATCAGCCGCGCGTAGCTTAATACATTCCCCAATAAGTCCTTCGCCCCATTCAGAAGAAGAATCGGCCCCAGCGCAATGCTTTTCAATTTTTCTCCTTGTCCCAATCCTCTGAGGAAAATGTAGGTAAGCGCGCCGGAGATTGTCATCCACGCCCCTACTGCTGCCGCCGAAGTCCCAATAAGGACTTCCCCGAGCATAAACAGTAATATTCCTGCAAAGATTACCAGCCACGCTCCTTCTGAAAATAAGGCGCTGAACCATTCTTTGTTCTTAATTCCCTGCACTAATTTAATGGTTGTTCCAAATATTATCTGTATAGTTCCTAAGGCAAGTGACAGGTAGAGAAAGGGCATTGGCGTCTCTATAGGATTAAAAAGCATTATCTGTCGCAAGAAGTGCGGCAGGCTAGCTACTTCTATTCCGAGCCATCCTCCTAAGAGAGCTCCTGCGACAGCCGCGGATGCTCCACTAAGAAAAAATAGCTGAAAAAACTGTCGCCCTGCAGTTATCTTTTTCATTCCCAACAGGGATAGCGCCATCAGGGCAACACCGTAACCAACATCGGATAAACATAACCCGAAGAAAATAAAGAAAAATGGAGCAAGAAATGGAGTTGGGTCAAACTCTTTGTGATGCGGAAGTCCGTACAGTTTAGTTACCATTTCAAAAGGAGCAATGGATTTTTTATTCTTTAAGGCAATAGGAGGAGACTCCCCTTTTTGGGGCTTAATTTTTGCCAGCGCAACCTCCGCAAATTTATGAGACAATCTTTTTTCCAGAACGGAAAAATCTTCCTCCCGCATCCAGCCAGTGAGAATAAATGCTTCATTGGTTTTTAAAAAAAGGTTCTGCGCCTCTTTTTTCTCCTTGATGCGTAAGAGATGGTCAGAGATAACCATTATCGGTTCTAAATTTTCCCTGGAGAGATGCTCTCCTTTTTCTTCTAATTCTTTTTTCTCTGCCTCTATTTTGGCAAGCCGCTCATCAATTTTTTTGAGAGCATCTCTCGGCTTACCAGGAAAGAGAGGAAGTGAGGTATGAGTAAATCCACTTTCTCTCAACAGCCACGAGATTTTTTCATCATACTCTCGGAGATAAACAAGTATGAAATATTTATCTGTTTTCGTTCCGGTAACTTCCCTCAGGAAGGTTTCATTTGCCGTTTCTTTCACCTTCTTTGAGAACTCATTAAATCGCTCTCGGGGAACGCTTCCAATGGCAAAGTTGGTTTTTCTGGTTGCTCCTAACTCATCCAGTTGCATATCAAGGTCTTGCCACAGGAGAAGCTCGCTTTTATCTTTCAATAGTTTTTCTTCCTCTAAGGTGATCTCCCGCAGGGAGGATTCTATCTGGTTACAATTGCGGATAACCTCATCGGCAGGGAATTTACTAATAATCTCGTGAAAACGTTTTTCGCTCAAGCTCGCCTTTTTGGGCATGAAGAGCTCTGATGGACTCTTTTTTCTAAATTTTGATAAAAATTTGAGGCTATTTTCCATCCCGGAAAGGCTTTTCGCTGTATCATCGTCTTTAACTCTTAGTGGTGCCACTTCATACTCTGCTCTGAGAGGAGAATCCTTTAAATCCTCAATCTCAATGAGCCCAACCTCCTGAAGCTCATTAACTATATCCTCCCGGTGACAATGAAGGCTAACTATCTGCACTTTTATCATTCGGCTAATCGCCATTAAAGTATTTTCTCCACAATAAAAGAAACAGCTTTATCAAGACTACCTTTTGATTCTTTCTCTAATTTACCGCACTCCTTCTCTGCATTTTTTTTGATTAGAGCTACCTCTTCTCTTGTTCGCTTTGCTTGTTCCTCTCTATGCAAGGATATCTTTTTTTGTGCCGCTGTGGAGCTTTTCTGAATTATCTTCTCTGCTTCCATCTGTGCATCTTTGATTATTTTCTCCGCTTCAAGGGATGCCGTATTAACAACTTCTTCTGCCTCTTTTTCAACCTTCTTTATTATCTTAATTATTTCTTCCATTGACTGCCGCCTTTCATTATAAATAAAAAAGTATAATAATCAAAGAATAGACATTCTGTCAAATTTTCGAATCGCCTCAAATGTCAAGGGATAGATTGTTCTCTTTAACTTCTCAAAAAACTATTGTATGAGACTTTTTAGAAATGTCCTGCTTTTAACTCAATTAAAATGTCCTAATAATGATGGTAATTTTTGCTTCTTTAATTCCTTTTATATAAAACGCACTAAATACTTGCATTTTAATGATTACACCGATTTTAATAATAATGATTACACCGATTAAAGATTTTTGTTTTATCTGTGTAATCTGTTTTTTATAATCTGTGTAATCAACTGATGTGCAATTATTTATTACGCTACATATATTTTCATAAACTCATCTAAACGCTTTCCTACCAACCCTTTAAGGTTTTTATATTCATTCAATAAATCTTCTGCCATTTATAGGGCTGGTTTTCCCTTCAAGCTGTGGGGTAATATCCTAAAATATCTGTAAAAAGGATTAGTGCATGTGGTATCCTATTGTAGCAATTGATAAAGAGCTACAGCCCTCAAAAATAGGAGAGGATATCACAATATGGAAAGAATACAACCATCGGAAAAAATAAGCAAGGAAATAAGTATCTGGTAACAAAATTAAAATGTTGCTTGGATCCTATCTGGATCTCGATCTGAGATAGGATATATGCGGTCTTCCTGAAGGATAGACCGCTCGCATAGAGAAGTATTCCCAGGTCTATTGTACCATTAGAAGTTCTGAAGCATTATTGTCGGTAGTCAAATACAGAATTGGCAACTGCAAGATTTCTAAAAAAGTCCGAAATCTCTGTAATCAGAGGTCTCTGGGTATTTTTTCAGAGACCTCACTGCATTTATTTGACAATATAGAAAACATTATCTATACTAAAAAAGGGTTTAGAGGTTCGGAAGTTCAGAGTTCAGATGTTCAGAACCCAGAATGGTGAACCCAGAGCAGGACTTACCCCCTCACCCTTCCCTTCCGCCTAGGCGGAAGGATTAAGGTGAGGGGAAAATAGACTGGTGCTCCGGAGACCTTTTTAAGATTTTTGAATCATCGTTTTAATTTCGTTCCTTTCGCATCATTGTTATGATCTCTTTAACCTTATGATCATTGTTATGATTTCCTTAACCTTATGATCAAGCAATGAGAGCTTTAGCTCAACAAGCAATGAGCTCGTAGAGCAACAGGTCCGCCTAGGCGGAAGCGCCTTAGCGCAATTTTGTCCGAAAAGGATAGCTTATGATGTAAATACTCAGTCAACTCCGTTGACTGAAAGGCACAAAGTGGCAAAGGCACAAAGAATAAAGACAAGGCACAAGGAAAAATGCTCTGCTATTATTAAACTCTGTGCCTCTGTGTCTTAGTGCCTATGTGCCTAAAATTGGACGGCTTTCGCTGAATATTTACCTTATGATTAAGGGAACGACAAAAATATTTGGGGTAATTGGTTTTCCTATTGAACATACCGTATCGCCGGCGATTCACAATGCCGCATTCGCTGCATTAAGACTGGACTGCATCTATCTTCCATTTGCGGTGCGGCCAGAGAATTTAGGGCGAGCCATCGCCGGGCTTAGCTCTCTGGGTATCATCGGGATAAATGTTACCATTCCTCATAAAGAGACTGTTATTGCCTATCTTGATGAGGTCTCTGAAGAAGCAAGACGCATTGGAGCAGTCAACACAGTGGTCATAAAGCGAGGAAAGCTCATTGGATATAATACTGACGGAAAAGGGTTTGTGCAAGCTCTCAAAGAAGAGGGGAAAATTAACATTCAGGGAAAAAGAATTGTTATTTTCGGCGCTGGTGGCGCTGGAAGAGCAGTAGCGGTGCAATCAGGGCTTGAGGGGGCAGGAGAGCTCATAATTTTTGATAAAGAAGAGGAGCGGGCGAAAAGGTTGGCTACTGATATAAGAAAAGATATTCCTCAGCTATGCACTAGGGTAGTTTCCCGAGATGAAATTAAGTCTAACCTTAATAAAGCAGATATTCTAATTAACGCTACGCCTGTAGGTATGAATGCAGGAGATAAGCTAATAATCAATCCAGAGTGGCTCCTACCCCGGACGCTGGTCTTTGACCTTGTCTATAATCCGCAAGAGACAAGACTAATACAGGCATCACGAGAGAGAGGCTGCTCAGTGGTTGGGGGGCTCGGAATGCTCATTCACCAGGGAGCGCTATCGTTTGAACTCTGGACAGGGGAAAAGGCTCCTCTTGGTGCGATGAGAAAAGCTGCTGAGGCTATCTTATGATGCATTGTCTACAAAATAATATTTACATATTGTAGAAATGAGTAGAGAGTAGAGAGATGGAGGGAGGACCAATAAAAAGTGTTGAGGATTTTGAAGTGTATCAAAAGGCAGTTAAGCTATTTGAGAGCTTTTTAGAAGAAGATTTACCTG
>CAZVBB010000012.1:0-14445 GCA_964625285.1 uncultured bacterium
TAGCCAGAAGTCAAGAAATAATACGTAACATTATTTATGAAATGGTGTACTTAGCCTCCAGGGACGGACAGATGAAGAGAGAGAAGATGAATATGAGGCTTAAAGCCCATATTCCTTTTTTCATTCTTTTTTTCTCCTTTTCTTTTTCTTTGAGGGCGACACTTTGATGACACCCTAATACTCTACTTCTCCAGCTTTCTTCTTAAAGAGACGACACGCAAGTTTTCACCTCCTTCCTGGCCGTTCTTCCCCCTAAGCAAGCGGTCTATAATGAAGTCACCTCATCTTCTTCTATGCGAGTCTGCTGGCTATCATCCAGAACTAGGTTTCCTTCTTTGTTTAACTTTAAGTATTCTAGCCGAACCACATAATTAATCGCATAAAGGGGAACACCACTTGTCCTCTTTATGGTCCTCAGTATACCTGGCAAATGTTACAGTATTATTATAGCAACATTAAGATCTTGATTAAATTTTTTAGGGCTTTTTTACTTTCTCTGATGTATTCAAAATAGCGAGACCTTAGCTCAATCACGAAAAAGCAATCAACAGGGTTTAAGATCTTGATAGCTTCCTTAAAAGGTAGGTTTCCCCAGCCGGGAGGCATATGCATATCTCCTCTGCCGTTTGGTATAAGAAGATTCTGGTCCTTCTCGTGGAAATATACCGGATAGCCAAAGTTATCGTGGAAATGAAGATGTTTTAGGTAAGGTTTTACCTTAGAAATTGTCTTTAAGAAATCTTTATTGTAGAAATTTGTCGAAAGATAGGCATGTCCAAAATCAAGATTAATTCTTATATTTTCGCTACCTATCTCCTTTACCTGTTTCACTAATTCCTCACTATCTTCCGCATAAGTATATCCTTTTTCACCAATAAATGGGCGAGCATTTTCCAGGCAGAGAACCGCATTCGCTTCTTTTAAGTTTAAGGAAAAATCTTTTAAGATATCCTGTTCAATCTTTTTTAATTTTTCTGTTTCTCTCTGGTTTAATCTCTTTTGCTTTCTTAGTAAAATTTCGATTTCTGACTTATACCTTCCCGGATGGTAGACTAAAATATGTGAACCTATCTCATAGGAAAACTCAATGGATGATTTAAGAATTGCCTTTTCTGTTTCTAACCATTTTAGGTTCATTAAGTTAAGACTTTCTGGACAGTGGACACAATAATTGAAAGGATAACTTTTAAGGATATTTTTTATTTCTTTTAGTCTTTTACTTCTAATTCTTCCTTCAACAATCACATCCAATCCATGAAGAGGAAGTTCTACTACTTCAAACTCAGCCTTTTTTATTTTATCCAATACGTTCTTAAGCGCCTTTAAGCTTCCGCTGATAAGTTGGGCATTAATCCCTATGCCTATCCTATTAGCGGTAACAGGGTTTTCCTTCAGCCTGTCGGAAATCTCTTGATGCTCTGCGTTAGGGACAAATGCCTCTGGCGTCTTATTTCTAACGGGGTTCATAACTGTAAACATTCCTTCCTTCAATAAATACCTTGAGCGTTTCCGGAAACTTACCTTTTAACCTAAAAATTACTATATCTGCTACTTTGCCAGGAAGCATAGCTCCCCTTTCCTTCAATCCTGCCGCCTGAGCTGGATTAAAAGTTATCATATTAATAGCCTCGGGCAGATTTAAAATTCCTTCCTGATAAAGTTTTAAGCTCGCACAAAGCATTGAAGGCAAATGATAATCTGAACAGATAATATTAGCCGCTCTTTCTTTTATTAAGTGAAGGGCGCTGATATTGCCGCAAGAAGATTGGCCCCGAACAACATTTGGCGCACCTACTACTACATCCATATTATTTTTTTTGGCAAAAAGGGCAGCTTCAAGACTTATAGGAAACTCTGATATCTTTACTCCTAAATTTTTCATCAGTTGAATCTTCTCCTTTGTATCATCATCATGAGAGACAAGAGGAATTTTAGCGCTGCTCGCTGTTTGTGAAATTTCACTTAATATAGTTATTTTATTTCTTAAATTGAAGGTGTAAGAATTTTTCATAAACTCTTTTAACTCTGCTTCTTGCCAATCTCTTACCTTTGTATAATAATCCCTGAATGTCTTAAGGTCTTTAAATTGGGCATGTCCCGGAAGATGATACTGAAAGGAAAGCAAATTCACAGTTTTTGATTTTATTAAATGCAAAAGTTCATCTTTTGCCTCGCAGTTAGTTATATCAAAGCGAACTAATATTTTGTGGCTCAGAATTCCAGCTCGGCGATAATCTAAAATCTTCTTAATCATTTCCTGTGCCAATTTAAGACTTCTGTGTTTCTCAAGCACATCTCCCCAGTAAATTCCATGAAATTGAGTAGTTATTCCTGAAATTAGCAGTTCTTTTTCGTAATAAGATAAAGCCAGGGATGACGGAATTGTTACATTAGGCCGGGGAGACATTTTGAATTCCAAAGCATCGCAATGGACATCAACTAACCCGGGAATGATATAATCACCTTTAGCATCAATAACCTCAAACTCATTGCCAGTTAGGTTCTTTTCAGAACATATATCAAGAATTCTTCCTTCTTTAATCAAAAGAGTTTTTTTATGTTCAACGTTTTTGGGCGTAACAATTTTGCCATTAATTATCTTTTTTATTTTCATATATCTTCCCATTTTCTATAGCCAGAATTTTATCAGCAAAAACTCTCAATTCCTTATCGTCATGAAAAATACCAATTACAGATATCCCTTTCTTTTTCAATCCCAAAATTTCTTCTAATACAATACCCCGAGCTCTCTTATCCAGGCTGGCAGTTGGCTCATCAATAAGGAGGAGCTCTGTTTTTTTAACAAGAGCGTGGGCAATATTTACTCTCTGTTTTTCCCCACCGCTAAAAGTGGAGGGGTAAATATCAAACAACCTATCCGGAATTAAAAGGCGCGAAAGCATATTTTTAGCTGATTTTCCGGCCTCATTTTTATCCACTCCTTGTTGGATGAGAGCCTGGGTTACTATGTCCAGACAACTAATCCTGGGGATAGCGTAAAAAAATTGGCTCACATATCCTATCTTTCTATGCCTTAAACCAATAATCTCCTCATCAGGGCAGATTGCTAAATCTACTGGATTTCCATTTTTAGGGTAATAAATAATCTCACCATCGGTGGGCAAATATGTGCGGTAAATACATTTGATAAGCGAAGATTTGCCCGAACCACTTTTACCGGCAATACCTAAAAATTCTCCTCTTTTCAGGGTAAAAGAAATATTCTGGAAGGCGGTTATAACTTTGCCTCCCCATAGGTGAAGATTAAATTTTTTACTTACATTTTGTACCTCAAGAATTATATCTTTCATTACCTTCCTCCCTCACCCCGTTAGAAATGTCTCACCCTATCAGAAATACTCACCTTATTCAATATAACGCTTGTCTTTGGCAACCTATTTCTAACGGGGCTCATAACATCGAATTAACCAATAATTGTGTATATTGATGTTGCGGATCTTCTAATATCTGGTCTGTTAGCCCTGATTCAATAATCCTGCCTTCTTTCATTACCAAAACTCTGTCAGCTAACAATCTAAGTATCCCTAAATCATGAGAAACGAGAATCATAGATATTTTGAGTTCCCTTTGAATTTTCTTGATTAAATCCAAAAGCCGCGCCTGTATAGATAGGTCCAATCCTGAGGTAGGCTCATCCAAAAAGAGAACCTCAGGATTATTGGCTAAAGCTTTGGCTAGTTGAATTCTCTGCTGCATTCCTCCGCTTAAAGTAGAGGGAAAATCATCCACCCTGTTTAAAGGAAGTTCTGTTTCTTCAAAAAGATGTATCAGGCGTTGGCGAATATTAGAATAGTTTTTCCAATTTGCCATAAGCAGTTTCTCAGCAACATTTCCTCCGGCACTAATATCAAAATTCAAACCCAAATGAGGACTCTGATAAACTATCCCCATATTAAAATTCTTTAACTTTCTTTTTTCCTGTGAGTTGAGTTTGAATATATTTCTTCTTTCCTTGTTCAAATACGCCTCGCCAAAAGTTGGGGCAATATCAAAATATAAACTGCGGATAAGGGTGCTCTTGCCGGAACCACTTTCACCCATAACGCCCAATATTTCTCCTGGATAAAGAGTAAAAGACGCTGAAGCTAAGGCAATTATTGAACCACAAGAGGCGCATTTATTAACCGTTGACTCCAGACAGGCCGGACAGCTTTTCCCATAAACCTTAGTTAAATTCTCAACCTTCAATAACCACTTCATTTCCTCTGCCTTTTGGAAACTTTTTTATGGTGTAGGAAAGTATAAAACTTTCCTAACCACTGAAAATCACCTGAAAGTTATCGCGAGGCGATTTTCTTGGAAGCTAAAGATCTTTTCTTCTCTTTTTACAAAAAGAAGTATCCGAACAGGTATAAATCCGCTTATCACCTATAACAATCTCATCTAAAAAAGTATCTGTGCTTTCACAAAGTTCACAAGTTTTGCCTTCAAAATTTTCTGTTCTAAATCTATGGTCTTCAAACTCTAAAGGCTTTACCTCGGTAAAAGGCGGGACCGCGTAAATCCTCTTTTCTCTGCCTGCTCCAAAAAGATATAGCGTGCGAGCATTATTTAATCTCGGCACATCATATCGAGGTATAGGAGAAGAGTCCATAATGTATCGGCCGGCTACCATAACCGGATAACGGGCACCTATGGTAATCTCCTCCCACTTAACAATATCTTCATAAAGAAAAACCCAGATTTTTGCATAGTCCATTTCTGCATGCATCCTTCTTGTCCGGACTTCTTGAGGTTCTACTATCCGCAAAGGCTCAGGATAAGGAACCTGAAAAACTAATATCTGCTCATCCCCCATCTCTTCCTCTGGTATCCTGTGTCTGGTTTGAATAATAGTGGCTTTTAAAGTATCGGAAGTTATAGAAACCGCTGATATGGCCTTAATAAACCTTTTAATATTAACTGCGTTTACACTGTCGTCACAGCCCTGGTCAATAATTTTCAAAATATCCTTTTGCCCTATTAAAGAAAGAGTTATCTGCAAGCCTCCTGTCCCCCAGCCCTGGGCAATAGGAAGCTCTCTTGAGCCAAAAGGGACTTGATAACCGGGAATACTTACTGCCTTTAAAATCCTGCGCCGAATTTCTCTTTTGGCATATTCATCAATAAAGGCGAAGTTATATCCTCTAACCATTTCCGTCATTTTTTCTTTTGCTCCTTTTGAATCTTGCGCAATCTGTCCAAGTCTGATTGGAAGGTTACATAATGAGGCAATTTCCAGTGAGCGGTAAATCCACTGGATTCAATACTATCAATATGGCTGATAACAAATTCCTGATTCTCAGCCGGATGTTTTGGCTCCTGGGTTTTCATGGTAATATCAAGTATAGCCATAGAAATAGATTTCCTCTCGTTATGCCCAAAAGTGAGCCCATACCCTAAGCTAAATTGAGGTAAATCTTTCTCTGTCTGCCTGGGTTTGCCGGCAATAACTTCTGCTTCGGTAACTAAAACTTCTCCTACTTTAACTGTTTTGCCGGTAAACGGATGCTTTATCTTCAAGGGAATATATCCTACCCTTAACTCAGCCAGAGTAGGGTGTGTATCGCCATAGCCGCGCATACTGCTGTAAGCAATGGCTATCATTCCGCCTTCCTCACCTCTGGCCATAGCCTGCAAGACTCCTGAACGGGGAAGAGGAAATACTAGAGCAGATCTGGTAATGTCATAGGGTTCCTCTTTAGCTTTCCTTGCAGGTTGGGGAAGAAGTCCTTCCTTTCTGAGTAAATTAATCACTTTGGGAACCCTTTGCGCAAACTCGCCTTCTTTGATATGTAAAAAGCGCTTATTTTTCTTCTCTTTTTCCTCAAGTAGATCAAACCTCAAAAGCCTCTGAATATAGTCTCTGGTAGGGCCTAAAATCTGCCCGCCGGGAATATCCTTGAAAGCGCTGGAAATACGCCTTAAAATAGACATCTCTTCAGTATCTCCAGCTTCGGAGTAACTAATTCTGGGAAGAGTAGAGCGGTAAGCACGCAAAAGAAAAGAGGCTTCGATTGTATCTCCTTCGGCCTGTTTTAAGGCTAAAGCCGCTAACTCTGGAGCATATAACGACCCCTCACTTATTACCTTATCACAGGCAAGGCGAAACTGTTCTTTTAGGGCTTGGACATTTAAAGGTAAAGTCCCACCTTTTAACCTAAAATAATCTACTAATTTTTCCGCATTAAGAATTGCTTCTCTTCCGCCTTTTGCCGCCACATATCCCATTTAGTTCTCCTTAACTTCTACTATCTTTGTAGAGCGCGGAAGGGCAAAAAGTCTGTCTTCTTTATCAGTAAACACAAAATCCACCCCCAAAGGAAATTCTTTATTTACTTCCATAATTTTTATAACTTCTTGCTTCTTTAATCCCTTTAATGCCAAATACCTTTTCCCGTTAATTCCCGGCCCGGCTAAAGTTAAACTCACAGAATCTCCCTCAGGATTACCTTCACCAATTTCCTCTACACTATAAACTATTGTTGCCCCTTGGTCAGGATAATCCAGGCTCCCTTTTTTTATCTTCTCTAACTTTGTTAATGCTCCAAGCATCAGAATAAAATCAGCAGACTCTAAGCTTTTTAATCTGCTCCCTGTATTTATAATAAAATATTCTTCTATTTCTTCTTTTTGTTTTTCGTTAGAAGTGCTAACAGCAAATCCTACCTCATGATCAAGCAGAGTAAACAGCACTCCCGCCGAAGCTTTGCTAATATTTGAGGGAGGCGCAATTTTTAAATTAGAAATCTTAACTACCTTCCCTGGATGAGCAAATGCATCTAAAAGAATGCGGAAAATTTTCTGGGAATCAAATATAGTATCAAACTTTGTCTCTTTCATCTTTTAGCCATAGCCTCAAATTCTACTTTTGTGGATTTTATTTTTGCATACTCTTTGGCTCTTTCTTTTTTATAATAAATTTTTTCCTGATTTAACACTTTTATTATCTCTTCTCTAAGAGGATGTTCTATCTCACAAACCGCATCTAGAATCGCTCCTGCCAAAGCCTTTTCAGTATCATCTCCCAATATCTGAGAATATCCTAAAACACCTCTGACCTCTACCTCAGCTTCACTGACTAATACTTCTCCCAGATTAAAGACCTCTCTTTCTACCGAATCCACTGCCCGCATCATAACTAATGCCGTATTTTGTTTTATTACTTTTACCCCGTTAGAGATGGGTTGCCTATGGCAACCGGCAGATGCCTGCCTGCTCCCTAGTTCGCCGTAGGCGATGGTATGGGGTGGCGTCTTATCTCTAACGGGGTGAACCTCTAAAGACTTACGAGCTTCATCTGCCAAAGGCAAAAGAACCTCTTTACGGGATATAGCGATTATTTCAAACCTTTCCTCTCTAATCATGTTAGCTCCTTTCTGTAAAACAAGGGTTGATTAATAGCGCCTTGTGGCTTTTCTCCCTTTAATACCTGCAGGATATTTCGGGCACATTCCATAGCAATCTCCCGGCGCACATCATCAACTGCTGAACCGAGGTGTGGTGTAAATAAGGTGCGTTCAACATTGTCTAAAAGAGCCTGAGGAATATTGCGCGGGCGCTCAATACATGCCCAGTCCTCCATTTCATACACATCTGCGGCATAACCTCCAAGGTGACCGCTTTCCAATGAATTGACCACAGCCTCTTCATCTACTACTGAACCGCGAGAGATGTTAATAAGAAGGCTGCCGCGTTTCATCTGTGCTATGGCGCTTGCATTAATCAGGTGTTTAGTATCGGGATGTAATGGTACAACTATTATCACGAAATCACTATCTTTTAGGAGGTCTTTTAGCGAAACGCGTGTCACCTTCAAGGACAATTCTTTTTCTCGCGCCACCGGAGCCGGATCAGTGTAAATTACATTTATTTCAAAACCGATCATTCTCCGGGCAATAGCCTGACCTATAGCTCCCATACCTATAATTCCCAGAGTATGGTTAGTCAGGCCTGTTCCATAAAATCTTGGACTCCAGCCTTTAAACTTACCACTACGAACAAATCGGTCTCCCTCTGATATCCGACGGCCCAGACCGATAAGCAGGCCGATGGCGAATTCTGCGGTTGGAATAGTAAGAAGGTCCGGCACAATTGTGAACCAGATACCATGTGCCGTGCAGGCGTTAACATTGAAATTGTCATACCCTTTTAAGGCCCCGGCAATAATCTTCAATTTAGGACAGGCCCTTAAGAAATCTTCGTCAATACGATCAGACATAAAAACCATTATCGCTTCTGCTTCTTTAGCATAGAACAATATCTCCTCTCTTGACCAAGGATTATGGATAGGGTTAGCTTTAACTTCGCAGCTTTGACTCAAAAGCTCAATCACTTCTGGATGAACCCAATTGGTGACAACAACAAGTGGCTTCGTCATAATATTTTCTTCCTCAGGTAGTCAGAGAGCCCGCCCAATAACCAGATAGTCACAAATATAATCAATATTATGGCGGCAGCCTCTGAATATCTAAAAAGCCTGAGATCCATCATAAGAGCACCACCAATTCCTCCTGCACCCACTATTCCTAATACTGCTGCCATACGAATATTTCTGTCGGTAATAAAAAGGTTAATAGCAATGCCTGCTGGCCACACCTGTGGCAAGATGCCAAAGAGAATAGTTTGAAGCCGGTTTGCCCCGGCTGAGCGAAGAGCCTCAACCGGTCCGGGGTCAATCGCCTCAATAGTATCGGCATAAATCTTTCCCACAAGACCAGCCGAACTCAAGGCAATAGCTAAAACAGCCGGAAAAGGACCAAATCCTACGGCAATAATGAATATAAGAGTAAGTATAATATCTGGTATAGTGCGGAAAAAATCAAGGAGAAAGCGGCTCATTGCATAAAGTATCCAGCATGGGGTAATATTGCGGGCAGCCAGCATTCCTAAGAAGATACTCAGAAGAATCGCCAGAAGTGTTCCCATCAGCCCAATCTGAATAGTCTCAACCATTAAGGAAAGGTAGTGTGTCCAGTCGCCAAAATCAGGAGGAATCATCTCCAGGAAAAGACGGACTGTATGAGGGGCGCCTTCGATAAAAGTCCAGGGACTTATACCTATATCTACTGCCCCCCATAATAGAATGAAACCTAAGAGAGCAATTCCCCCCCATGTTTTCTTCCTTAAAAAACTCATTAAATAATACTTTTTCTCAGATAAATAGAAAGTTTATCCAGAAGGGATATAGTTATAAGGATAACAATGAGTATAGCAGATGCTTCAGCATACTCAAAAAGCTTCATAGACAAAGCCAGGGCTAGGCCAATCCCTCCCGCACCCACTATTCCTAATACCGTTGCCATACGAATGGAATGGTCTACCACATATAGAGTAAAAGCAATGCACGTGGGTAAGGCCTGAGGAATAACGGCAAAGGCAATAGTCTGAAGCCGTGTTGCTCCGGTGGATTGAAGAGCCTCCACGGGACCAGGGTCAATTGCTTCGATTTCGTCAGCATAAAATTTCCCCAGCAGACTGCTACTGTGTATGGTAAGAGCCAGAACACCGGCAAAAGGGCCTAATCCTACTGCTACAACGAAAATAACAGCCATTATCAAATCAGGCAGGGAACGGAAGAAATCAAGGGTGCTCCGCGCTGGCAAGCGAAGCACCCTGCTGGGAGTGGTATTCCAGGCAGCAAGTAAACTTAAGGGAACACTTAGGCAAACAGCCAAAAAGACTGCCCAGAGTCCTATATAGATAGTCTCCACCATTAACGAGATATGCTCTGGTAGTCTTGAAAAATCAGGGGGAAAGGCATAGGAGAGAAAGCCTATCATCCTCGGTATTCCCTCAATGAACCTCTGAGGGTCTAGCTCTGTGCCGTGAGCGCTCCAGCCGAGGATGACTCCCAAGAAGAGCACCCAGAGGCCCAATTTAATCATCCGCCTTTCCCCCTTTTAATGGCTGCTCACCTACATTGCAGCAAGCCTACTTAAAGGCCCAATTTCTTTTGTATTTCCCGGATGATGTCGTAGTCTTCGTCACGGGCCTCAACATACCTGATTATTCTCTCCCAGCCTATCTCTCCAGGAGGCACATGCTCATGCATCGTCAAGATCGCATGCCTTATCTTTTCTTTTAGCTCCGGGTCTAAATCTCGGCGCACCGCAATCGGAGTGTTGGGGATAGGGTCTGAGGTAGCCAGAATAATAACCTCTCCCTCAGCAATAACGCCCTTCTCCACCATACCCCTCAAGCGGACCTCAGCTATCGCTCCTGCATCCACCTTTCGGTATTTAACTGCTAAGCCCACCGCGTCATGCCCCCCGGCAAAGATAAGGCTTCCAAAATCTTCCTCAGGGTCCAAACCGGCTTTTTTGAGCATGAAAGCGGGCACAAGGTATCCCGAAGTAGAAGCAGGGTCCACAAAAGCAAAACTCTTCCCCTTTAGGTCATTTAGGGTTTTGATACCGCTATCCCGATGGGTTATTATGACGCTGTAGTAGACGGTTTTTCCTCTTAGATCCATCCCCTTGGCAATAGCTACAGCTCCAGCCCGTTCCGCTGCCAGAACATAAGAGAAAGGTCCGTACCAGGCAACATCTATCCTACCTACGCGCATTGCCTCTATAACCCCGGCATAGTCGGTAGCTACAAATGGTTTAACTTCCATTCCCAGACTCTTTTCCAGATGCTCCACCAGGGGCCGGAAGGTAGCTATTACCTCCTCAGGTTTCTCTGCAGGAATGAGCCCCATATTTAGAACTTTTACCTCTTCCCTCCTCCTCCTCCACCACCAGGCCTCGGCTGTAGTAAAAGACAGGCCCAGCACTAAGGTAATCACGGTACCAATCATTAATCCTATTAATCCTATTTTCTTTAACATCTTTTTTCCCTCCTCATCTTTCATTTTTTGACACTTGACATTTCCTGCCTGCCGAATTTTCGATTTCCTATACCATTACCATCACCTCCTTCTCCTATTTTGCCAACGGGGATAAGCAATTTTCCTCGCTTCTAATTACCCAAACTTGTTCTGCCCTATCAGATTCAGAAACTTTATCTCTATTAACTATCCTTATCTCTTCCCCATAAATGGTCTTAAAATGCTCATCTAATAAGGACGGGTTACCATCAAAAACGACCTTCCCTTTTGCTAGCCCGATAATGCGGTCACCATATTCTTTGGCTAAGTCCACCACATGTTGATTAACTATAACTACGATATTCTCTTCCCTGTTTATCTTTTTAAGTAAATCCATAATTTCCCTTGCTGTGCGTGGGTCAAGAGAAGACGTAGGTTCATCGGCTAAAATAATACCTGGTCTTTGAGCCAGAGCCCGGGCAATGGCTACCCTCTGTTGTTGACCTCCACTTAAAGTATCAGCTCTTCTTGTGGCATAATCTTTTAAGCCAACTCTGTCTAAACACTCTAAAGCCCACTGAATATCTTTTTTAGGAAAAGAATAAAAAATGCTGCGTACAGTAGATACCTCCCCTAATCTTCCACATAATACATTATTAAGGACAGAAAGCCTCTTTACCAGGTTGAACTGCTGGAATATCATTCCTATTTTCTGCCTCATCTTATGTAACTTTCTTCCTGAAAGAGAGGTAACCTCTTCTCCGTTTAAAAAAATCCTCCCATGCGTTGGTTCGATAAGTCTATTAATACAACGCAGGAATGTGGATTTACCGGCACCACTCAGTCCTAAAATAACTACGAACTCGCCCTCTTTAATCTCAGCATCCACTTCGTCAAGAGCTTTTATTCCATCTACATAAATCTTACTTACTTCTTTTAACTTCAACATTTATAGCCCTCCTTTTTTAAGTAACTCCTTATCCCTGATTTACTCCTTATGGATATGTTATCCCCTTCATCTTTTTGACCGCTTTTTCTTTTTTTGTAATCATACCTTGCAAATGTTACAGCATTATTACAGCAATGTTAAAAATTTGATTAAGTTTTTTTCTCTTTTTCGCTTAAAACCCCGTTAGAGATAGGGTGCTTGAAGGCGGCTGTAAACCAGCCTTGTTGCTCTACCAAGACCTATTCAAAGTATTATGATAAAACTAACCTTATTCTGTTATCTCTAACGGGGTAAAATATACCTAAGATTATTACGGAGATATTGCAGAAAGGCTAAAATTTGATAAACCACGCTCGTCCCGTTAGAAATTATAGTAAGTAAGGAAATCACTATAATTTGTGAAAAAGTTGTTAAAGTTGGAGTATTTCTAACGGGGCTAACGGGGTTTATGCGGAGAGCTGATTTTTAGGAAGAGTGAAGAAGAACTTCGAGCCCTTGCCAAATTCACTTTCTACTCCTATCTTTCCACCGTGCGCTTGAATGATGTGTTTAACAATTGAAAGTCCTAAGCCGGTGCCTCCGAGTTCTCTTGAGCGTGCTTTGTCCACGCGGTAGAAGCGTTCAAAAAGACGAGGCAGATGTTCTCGGGGAATGCCAATGCCTGTATCAGAGACCTCAATCTGTATATCTTTTCCTTTATCAACTGCCCTGATACATATCCTGCCATTTTGGGGAGTAAACCCCGCCCCTGCGCGCAGGGGCGGGGTGAACTTAATCGCGTTATCTAAAAGATTGCCAAGAACCTGCTTTATCTTTTCTGAATCTACCTCAACTTGAGGAAAATCAAAAGGTATATCCACCACTACCTCAAGTTCTTTTCGCTCTATAACTCCCTTAAGGTTGGCGACTACTTCTTCTGTTAGCTCTCTGAGATTTATCGGTTGGAAATTCATCTTGAGCTCTCTGGACTCTATCTTGGAAAGCTCAAGCAAGTCATTTATTAAATTATTAAGCTTTTCTGTATGGGTCTCAATGATATTTAGGAACTTACGACTATTCTTGGGGTCATTGATAGCGCCATCCTTTAAGGTTTCAACAAATCCCCTGATTGAAGTAAGAGGGGTGCGCAATTCATGAGAGACATTGGCTACAAATTCAATCCGTACTCTCTCCAGTCTTTTAATCTCGGTGATATCATGTAATACTGCAACTACGCCTGATATATCTTCCTTGCCCCGTTCTTCTTCAGAAAGAGAATTTGTAAAAGAGGAAGAGCGGGGTTCACCTTTGATGGGTAAAGCATGAGCCTGAAAAATTCTTTCCTCAGGAAGGAAAAGGGTTAGCTCTTTAGTCTGAAGTTTCCCTTTGTTCATCGCCTCTTTCAAGAGGTTATTCAATTCATTGTTTCTGATTATCTCCCAGAAGAATTTTCCCATTACTTTACCTTTATTAAGATTAAACATCTTTTCGAGAGCAGAGTTGAAAAGTATCACCCTCTCATCTTTATCAATAGCTATTACCCCTTCAATCACACTACTAAGTATTGCTCGCATCTCATTTCTATCTTCTGTAGCGGTCTGGAGCTTTGTCTTTAGTTCCTCTGTCATCTGATTAAAAGCTTGAGCAAGCTCACCGAGCTCATCCTTTGAGTGTATTTTGAGCTTTCTGCTAAAATTTCCGCCGGCTATATCTTTAGCTAAATCTGTTATCTCACGCAAAGGCTTGGTGGTCATTCGGGCTATCAAAAACCCCATTCCTCCAGCAACCAACAAGGCAAGTAATACTCCCCAAAAGCCCATCTCAAAAACACCAACAGTTACTATACAGATGACCGCGATTCCTAAATAACTTAAAAATAATTTCCAGGCAACCTTATTCTTCATCACTTTCAAATTTATATCCCATTCCTCTAATAGTAACTATGAATTTAGAAGCTGACTTCAATTTTTTACGCAGTCTCCTTATGTGGACATCTACCGCTCTATCTACTATATAAGTTTCTTCTCCCCAGGCTCTGTCCAGAAGTTGGTCACGCGTAAAAACCCGTCCTGGATTTGAGGTCAAACACTTTAAGAGATTAAACTCGATTTTGGTAAGCTCAACAAGTTTTCCTTTCAACGTCACTTTATGTTTTGAGATATCTATGATTAAGTCTTCTATTTGAATTACTTCCTTAGGCTCTAATTTCTCTTTAAGCCTTCTTAAGACGGCCTTGACTCTCGCAATTAAGGCTTTTGGGCTAAAAGGCTTAGTAATATAATCATCAGCTCCCAGTTCTAATCCTACTATTATGTCAGACTCCTCTCCTTTAGCTGTCAACATAATTATGGGAATTGAATCTGTTCTCATATCCCTTTTTAATATTTTACATACCTCAAGTCCATCTACGTCTGGCAACATTAAATCTAATATTATCAAATCAGGGTTTTTTCTTTTAACCAGCTCCAAAGCCTCTTCTCCTGTTATAGCTTTAAAAACCTCATATCCTTCTTTCTCTAAATTATATTCAAGGAGCTCAAGGATGTCCTTTTCATCATCCACCACTAAAATTTTCTTTTTCGCCATATCACTACCTCTCTTTGAAGTTAAATACTCAATATGTAGTGCTCTGTCAACTAAATAATAGTCTGATATTCCTACACAGATTCCTGAAAAGTAGCGAGTAGCAAGTAGAGAGTAGAGAGAA
>CAZVBB010000013.1:0-14436 GCA_964625285.1 uncultured bacterium
AGAGAAAAGCGGGATACTTCAAGGAAACAGAAAACGATGCAGTAATGGAAAAGGTAGATGAGAAAGGAAATATCATCGGTTTTTCCATTCTAAAGGTGAGTGCATTGAGAGATAAACCCCTTTCAATTGATCTTAAAAGCCACATCGCCTAACACAATTCTGTCTTACGGCACTCGTCTAAACCCAGCACAAATTAGTGCTGGGAAGGGTAGGGCGGTAAATTAATGCTGGGCTTCTTTTATGCTGGAGATGTTATCTGAAATTTTGATAGCTAATTTTAATGAATGAGGTGATTAAATAATGAAAAGAGAAGTTTTTGAAAGAGAGTTAGCTAAAATTATCAGCATTAGTAAAGATTTTGGTGTAGAAAAAGTATTATTATTTGGTTCCTGTCTTGAGGAAGTTGAATCGGCACAGGACATTGATATAGCAGTAAAGGGAATTAAGCCAAGAGAGTTTTTTAAATATTATGGTAAGGTTTCCATGGCAGTGGATGATGAAGTGGATATAGATGAAGTGGATATAGTTGATTTGGACGATGCAAGAGAACATCTTTATAAAAGAATTTTATCTAAGGGAAGGATTATATATGAAAGAGGAATATGAGGAACTAAGAGAAGATGTATCAGATGAGGAGAGAGCAATAGAAGAGACTTTAGAAAGGCTCTGTGAAGTTAGAATTAAATTTAATCCTCAAATGAAGGATTATTTTACAGAGCCAGCGATGGGAACTTATTTAATGAATTTTTATAATGGGATAGAGAACATTTTAAAGCGTATAACCAAAAAATACTATTTTGACTATGCCTAAAGGAGCTAACTGGCATAAGGAGCTTCTTGCTTTATCATCTAATCCTCCGTTAAAATTGCAGTATTTAATCAGAATATAATAAAAGGCTACACTCATATAGAAATTTTAGACATTGATTTGTAAGTGGATATGGCTTTCAACTAAAAGGTGAAAAGATGTTGGAGTTGATAGATAGTATTAAGCCACTATGGGCTGACATAAAGAAGGCTATTGAAAAATTTTGGGATAAGGTATGAGAGTAGATTTTAAGCTGTTGAAACTTCAGATAACAAAGCATTTACGGCTTCGCTATGCTTCGCCCAAATTGCCTTCCTGTCTGCGTGCGGACACGCACAGGCAGGCGGCAACTTCTTTTATCTGCAAGACGTTAGGTGAAACTATAGCTCCTATTTATGAAAATATCAGCGAATAAAGGAGCAATAAAAATGAGACGAAAAAAGGCTCTAAAATTAATGCTAATATGGTGTTTGTGTCTCTTGCTTGCCTTCCTGGTTTCTGGTTTTCTCCACGAAAGTGCCCATGGCTTTTTTGCATGGCTTGATGGAGATTCTGTCAGCACAGGATTTCGGACCGTCGGTAATCCCAACACGGCTCCGGGAGATTCAGACTTCCGGTTAGGATTTAGACTAAGTTCTCGTCCAATGGATTTATTGGGCGCTGCTGCTGGTACACTTCTGAATTTACTTATAGCAATTATTGCCACCCTTGTTCTCGTGCGGTTAAAAAATTTGTCAAGAGGTGCATTGATTGCCGGAGCTATGGTGATCGCAAACACGATTTGGTCAGTTCTAAAGGGGATATTTATTTTTATCGGTGCTATGTCTGGAGTATTACATCCTGAAGATGAATCTCTAATAGGTCTGGTACTCGCCATGGTTTCCAGAGGAGAAGATCCTTCTCTTTTGGCTTTTGAAGATGTGATTTATATGCCATTAAACGATCTGGTATTTTCTCCATGGTTTTGGCTGCCGGTAGTGGTTCCTTTCGGTATTGCTCTTACTTGTATGATTATTGGCTCAAATAAGATAGAGGCACTCTTTGCTCCTGTTCTTGGTAAGAAGCGGCTTCAACTTCGCATGATGGGGTTGATAGTTCTGACAATAGCGGTGTATATACCGATTGTGTTGTGGTTAGATCGAGTAATAAGGATTAATTGGATTGCTTACTAATACGGACTTTTCAGATTATTGTGTTTATTCGAATGCTTCGCACTTCGCAAACCGCGAAACCGTTAGGCGAAATACTCACTGCGGGGCACAAAAGTCGTAAGTATTCAGTAAACCCCGTCATTATTTGTAGTGGCAAAGCTTGTTTTGCCTTTAATGCCGAGCAAGCTTGGCTACTACATCGATAACGATAAAGACTTCGCTCAAGTATTACCAAAAATCAAAAAGAAAAAATTATAATTAAGTAGGAAAAAATGAAAACAGATAATATCTATGAAGAAAAGATATTTCCAAAAATAGAAATGTGGATATTGGGCATTGTTATAGCCTGGGTCTTTTTCAGGCTAGTTTATCAAATTTTTGCATCTTATCCTACCCCAGATTGGTCTTTCTTGTTTGGACTTTTAGTGCTTATAGTAATTATGTATAAGTTTAGAAAGTTCAACATCAAAATGACTCCTGATTCAGTTATTGTTAATTATGGATTTAACAAACGCACAATCCCCTGGGGAAATATTAATGACTGTTATTTAGACGAGGCTTCAGCAATTAGATACGGTGGTTTTGGCCTACGCATAGGGAGAGTTAAGGGAAAATGGAGAGATGTATACAATGTTTTAGGATGTCCTCGAGTTGTGTTTTCATTAAAAGATAGTGGATTTTTTAAGGAGTTTGTTTTTTCAACTAACAATCCGAAAAAAGTGATAAAGATAGTCAAGGAAAGGATGGGTAGAATGAAATAACATCTACTTCGTTCGTACTATCGCCTAACAGCGGATAAAAGAGAAATTCTTGATTTCCCTTTTATCCGCAAAACGTTAGGTGAAATGGCGCAGTTGATTAAGAGAGGTAGTTATGACAAATAAAGAAAAATTGATGCAGACTGTCTTAGACAAGATAGTTGACGGAAAAAAAATATTTGGAACATCCTTCGCAGTAAAAAAGGATGGTATATCTTGGATTGGAACTTCAGGCAATATTTCAACTGACCAACCATACTTTATTGCCAGCACGACAAAATTATTTACCACAGCAATTATTCTACGTTTAAAATCAGAAGGCAAACTAAGTCTTGATGACAAAATCAGTAAATATTTGCAAAGCAACATCTTGAGCGGCTTGCATGTTTACAAAGGTAATGACTATTCAAATGACCTGACAATAAAACATTTACTTGCCCATACATCAGGGCTTCCTGACTATTTTCAAGACAAAGGGCCAAATGGCAAAAGTTTGGCAGACGAAATAGCAAATGGTAATGACCAGTTTTTGACTTTCGAACAAGTCATCGATAGAACCAAGACCATGAGGCCAAAGTTTCCCCCCGGCGCTAAAAACAAAGCTCATTATTCCGATACCAATTTTCAATTACTTGGAAAAATTATTGAAATTATTACAGAAAAATCATATGCTGAAAACTGCAACGAGTTTATCATTAAACCGCTTGGTTTATCAAAAACGTATCTTTACCAAGACCCAACCGATAGTAGACCCAAAACACTTTATTATAAGGCGAAAGAACTGCATGTACCCAAAGCAATGGCATCATCCGGTCCAGATGGTGGTATCGTTTCAACATCAGCAGATATGTTGACATTCATTGAAGCATTTTTTACAGGGAAGCTGTTTCCTGTGGCTTATATAAGCGATTTACAGGAATGGAACAAGATATTTTTTCCATTTCAATCTGGCGTAGGAATCCATAAATTTAAACTTCCTTGGCTATTTAATCCAACTGGTGCAATCCCTTATTTTATTGGACACTCAGGGTTGTCAGGTGCATTAGCTTATTATAGTCCGAAAGAAAACCTATATGTTGTTGGGACCGTAAATGCGGCATGTCCTGACATTTCTCATAGGACGATGATAGAATTGACACAGATATTGATAAAAAAATGAGAAGCACTATTGGTACAAATAAATCTTCAAGATGATTATAGAAAAATTGCGACACTTCACCTAACAGCGGCTACGCGGTTCCGTTCCTTTCGGTCGCTACACCCAAATTGCCCTACGCTGTGCTCTTCTGGCAACTTCGCATAGCCGCAAACGTTAGGCGAAATACTCACTTTGAGGTATATATGAAGAGGAAAAAAATGAACCAAAGAATCATCGTTCGAAATGTTCAGCCTGGCGAAGATAAGGCCGTCTGGAAAGTGGCTAGAACACTGGGCATAATGGAGCGGTACTTTTTTTACTATCTGGGTTATAAGACACACAAAACTGAGGCTTTGGTTGCTGTTGACGAGGAAAGAATTGTGGGCTGCGTTATTCCAAGTGTCACCACCCTCGCTGGAGAAAAAATAGGCAGTGTCTATCTGATTTTCGTTGATCGTAATGTTCAAGGTAAAGGAGTTGGCAAAGTTCTGGTAGACGCTGCCTTGTCTCACCTTCAGAAGGCAGAATGCCAAACGCTCTATTACGTGGTAGACCGCTTCAATTCACCATCCTGGAATATGGCTGTGCACCATGGGTTTGACCTTTTTGAGTTCAAGGAGCAGATTAGGGTCTTTGGCTGGAAAATTCTTTCACTGTGGCGGGTTACCGACTACTTCTTTTCCCCAGGAACTTTCATACTGAGGAAAACAGGCAAAGAGAGCCAGATAGCGAGAGAGGCCGGAGCGGGATGGCATTTTCTTCTTGCCTGGCTCGGCTTCAGTTTCGTTCTATGGATGGAGAGCATTAGGCAAGATGCCCTCTGGCTCAATTCCGTCCCTTTTGTTTTAGGTGTTGTTGGGGTGAGTGTCTTTACTCACGAACTTTCCCATAAGCTCGTTGCCAACTCCTTTGGTCTTAAGACCATCTTTAAGGTTTGGGAATCAGGATTGGTGTTCAGCGCCTTTTTAGCTCTATTGGGTGCTTTACTCCCTTTCTATGGCTCCACTTTCATCAAGCAAAAAGATTGGGCATATAACAAGGATGTTAGGAGGATGGGGTTGATTTATATGGTAGGTCCGATTGTCAGTCTGGTATTGGCTTCTTTCTTTTTAGCTCTAGCTCATTGGGCAAATACGGAGTGGCTGGTAGCTCTGGGGACAGTCGGGTTTCGGGCAAACTTTGTCATTGCTTTGTTTAATCTGATTCCGATATTTCCTTTTGCGTGTTTTGACGGTAGAAAGATATTTCTTTGGAATAAAATTGTCTGGTCATTGTTGGTTATTGTATTTATTCTACTGGTGGGAGTTAAAATATTTTTATGAATGGCATTTTACCCAAATCCGCCTACGGCGGCCTTCTTTTATCCGCAAGACATTAAGTGAAATCGCCCTCTTAAAAAGTCTAGGGACGGTGAGAAAAATCACATGAAAATATCCCCTCTCTTTTTTATTACTGGTATGGGAATGGTTGGTGTAGCAGTAGCGTCAGCACTATGGATTATAAGTTTAGGTGGAACATGGTTGGTATTGTTGCTGGGAGCATTAGCCTGGATTATTTCAGTGGCTTTAAAATTTGCATGGGCAGTTCCTACTAATAAACCGATCCTTAATTTCCTAAAAACTAAGCTACCTGCTAGATTATCAGGCCCTATTTCTTGGAGTTATATTGGGCTTCTAACAGGAATTTTTGAATGTGGAATTGCTTTGGCCTTTATCTTAAAGTTACCGATACTATACTACGCAAATTGGGAAAATGCTTTGGCTTTTGGAGTTGGGTTTGGAGCGGTTGAAGCACTACTCCTTGGGTTGGGATATTTAGGTCAGATTGGCTATTACACATTTCGTCCAAAATCTATCCCTAAAAAAGAGAGGGGGCAATGGGAAGTTACACCCAATACCCTTCTAATGATACCTGTAGGAATCGTAGAAAGAATGGCAACTATGCCGATTCATGTTTTTACTAAAGTACTTATAATCTTAGCGGTTCAGCAAAACATTTATCTCTTGTTTTGGTTCTCATTCGGGTTTAAAAGCCTTGTTGATGGAATCGCTGGTTGGATGCATTTAGAGAAAGACATTAAAAATGTTACTAAGGCCTCTCAAATGTGGGCTTATGAATCTATTTTTATAATTTTGGCTATTATCAGCTTGCTAGGAATTATACTTTTACAGAAAATATGATACTCAGAACTCAAGTTTGACAGTTGACCTGTAGGGGTTCGATTCATCAAACCCGTTCTCGTCGGGGCGGATAAATTGCGCCAAAGGCGCTCATCGCTTGTCAAAAGGAACGAAATTAGAACGATGATTTGCCTCCTACTTTATTCCTATTTAGGTGAAGATGAGCTATGTGCAACCATAGAAATTAAGATTGTTTATTTCACGGCAGTGACATCTGGTATTCTTACCTGCGAAACAAAGATTATTCACAAAGGTAAAAAATTGCTATCTTAGAATCAGAAATAAAAAATGACGGGTGTCCCATCGCCAAAGCGATCGGAACATTTTACATGTTTAAAGTCAAGGGAGATTGAAGAGATTTCTGAAAAAGTCCGAAATCTCTGAAATTAGAGGTCTCTGGGTATTTTTTCAGAGACCTCTTGAATATGTCTGGTAATGAAGACTGCTCATATGGCGAAATGGTGGTCTGGAGGATTATATATGATTAAACGAGAAATTATAGGGGCTTTACAAGAACTGAAAGATGAGATAGGATAAAAGTTTAAAGCAGAAATTATAGGAATTTTTGGCTCTTATGAAGAAGAAAATGGTGTCAAGTTTATTTTTCGACTATGGGCTGACATAAAGAAGGCTATTAAGAAATTTTGGGATAAGGTATGAGAGTAGATTTTAGGCTGTTGAAACTTCAGATAACAAAGCATTTACGGCTTCGTTTCACTTCGCCTAAATTGCTTCGCAAAACTTCTTTTATGCTGAAATCGTTATCGGAAATTGCTTTTAATATGAGAATTATAAAATAGGCGTATGCACTTGACTTAACTTGAAGATTTTGTTTCTTACTTTCTCGTCGGGAAAGTAAGCGGGCTTTGTTGAAAGTTAACTCATGTGTATACCCCTATTATAAAATAGAATTGGAGGGATGGAAAAATGGGAGTGAAAGAATTGATTGCCAAGGAGATAGAAAATATTCCCGAGCCTTATCTTATGGAGATACTGGATTTTATCCGATTTTTAGAGACTAAGGCTTTGGAACAAAAGATGGAAATTGCATTAGCAAGTGAATCATCTCTTAAAAAGGATTGGCTAAAGTCTGAGGAGGATGAAGCGTGGAAAGATTTGTGAAAGGGGATGTAGTAGTTGTTCCCTTCCCCTTTTCAGATTTAACCCGAGCTAAAAGACGACCCGCTTTGGTAATCGCGGAGTTAGAAGACGATGATTTGATTCTTTGCCAGATAACCAGTCAGTTTATTAGAGACAAATATGCAGTTTCAATTGATGAAAATGATTTTGAAACCGGGACGCTTAGACGAAGAAGTAAGGACTTAAAATACCCGCGGAACGTTATGTGAAATGGGTGAAGGAAATAGATTGAAAGTTAATCAAGAGCACAGCCATGTTTGAGCGTATCTTGAAACGTATGCGGGAGAAGGTTCGCAATCGCCAATATGTAATGACGCTCCACGCAGAAGAAGAAATGAACGATGATATGTTGACCATCTATGATGTTGAACGTGGTATTCTTACTGGAGAGATACTGGAACGACAAAAGGATGGAGTAGCAGTAGAGTGGAAATACCGTATAAAAGGACAAACAATTGCTGGTGGTGAAGTTGAGGTGATTGCCAAATTGAGTCCAACGGACAAATTGGTTATCATCACGGTATATGTGCCATAAAATATAACGAGAGTAGGAGAAAACCAGATGATATGTGACATTTGTGGAAAGCAAGGGGCACACGTTCGCAAAGTTGCCAGAACGCACGGCAAGGGAAAAGATTTACTGGTGATAGAGAACATTCCCGTGGTGAGTTGTCCTCATTGTGGGGGGAGCTACCTTACGGCAGAGACACTGCACGAAATTGAACGACTTAAACTTCATCGAAAGAGCCTTGCCGTTGAACGCCCTGTGGAAGTTGTGAGCTTTGCATAGAGCTAAGGGAGTGTATCTCGCTTCACATAACATAATGTAAAAAACTTCGTTTCACTTCGCCTGAATTGCCTTCGGCAACTTCAGATACACTTAAACCGTTATACGCAATTGACTGTGAAGGAGGAAGTCGTGGAAAAGATAGAGTATTTTGACTATCAGAAGGTGGCTAAGGAAAGGAGATGAATGTTTCTGATACTACCTTAAAGAAGATAAAAAGGAAGTAAAAGAGGAATTTCCAATTGAGATAGATAAACTTATATTTAGATGAATTCAACCCAAGGATTAGTTTTTTTAAAGATAATCAAGTTGCTGATAATTTGACAAAAGGTAAAATCATATTTGCTGTTGCAGCGATAAAAATTCGTCGCCATTATGTTGGATATGATATAAGTAAAGATTATGGAAAATTAACTGAAAGATGCATTAAGAAGTTTTCTTTAAATTTTAATGTTCCAAGATAGTGCTCTAAGATGGAGGTGATGTGATGATTGAAGCTTTGTTAACAGAACGACAGAAGAAACTAAGGGATGAAGTAAGGAAATTTGTGAAGTGGGTTCCAAGGCAGTTGTTGCTTGATATGGATGCTGATAAAGTCCGCTATCCCAGAGAATATGTTGTTGAAGCGGCAAGGAAAAATCTGCTGGGCTTGAGATTTTCAAAGGAATTTGGTGGCAGGGGGCTACAATGGAGCGACGAGATTGTTGTCCTTGAAGAGATCGGGGTGCTCGGTGCATCACTGGCTTGCTTGTATTCACTTGTTAGTATTGTTGGTGAGGCGATTCATGTTTTTGGAACGGAAGAGCAGAAGAGGAAGTATCTCGAGCCTTTGATTAAGGGGAAAATTTTTTGTGCTGAGGCACTCACCGAACCGCGTGGTGGCTCTGATTTTTTTGGAGCAACAACAATTGCCAAAAAGAAAGGGAATTTTTACATATTAAGTGGACAAAAGCGATTCGTTGTTGGGGCTGAAGGTGCTGATATTTTTCTTGTTTACGCTAAGACTGGTAAAGATATCCCCGGCAAATCACTTAGCGCATTTATCGTTGAGAGAGATATGGGTGTTGAGGCAAAATATCTTTATGGGCTTATGGGAACGAGGGGTGGTGGCGCTGGAAGGCTTATATTTAAAGATACAAAGGTGCCTGCGAAAAACCTTCTTTTTGAGGAAAATAAGGCTGCAGATATTTTTTATCAGATGATGATACCTGAACGGATGACATCAGCGGCAGGGGCTATTGGAGTGGCACGTGCCGCTCTGGAAATTGCATTGCGATACAGCAATAAAAGAAAGGCTTTTGGTAAAAATATTCGCGAGTTCCAAGGTGTCAATTTCAAGATTGCGGATAGTATCACAAAATTGGATGCAGCAAGAGGTTTGATATATGGGGCAGCCACAGCCGTGGACAAAATGGGATGCACTGGCTACACACGCAGGCTTGTATCAGAAGCCAAGAAATTTGCAACCGATTCATCATGGGAGGTTGTAAATAACGCAATGCAGATTATGGGAGGCATAGGCTACACAAATATTTATCCCATTGAAAAAATATTAAGGGATGTGAGGCTTATGATGATATGGACGGGCACAAATGAAATAATGAATCTCATTATTCAGCATGAATACTTCAAGGAAGTCCTTGAGCATAATGTCGATGTGCGCAATGTGGAAGATGACGCATCTGAGTCTTGCGCTGAAGATGAAAAAATCTATGAATGAGAAAAATGGGAAAGAAGGAATTAGATGAAATTTCGTCATTTAAAAATATATAAAAGTTCCAAAGAAAGCTTACTCTAAATAACTGTTGATGGTTTTGAATACAATGGACAAAAATCTAAAAGCATTCCTCTCTAAAGTTTGGGGTAACTACTTTGAAGCGCCCATTCTGACGGTTATAAGAGTGATGTCCCTCGAATGGAGGATAAAATCAATACCAAGGATAACGCTTACCTGGCTGCATGAGAAAATGAAGTTTGGGACGCAGGTGATACCTGTTCACGAGGCTTTGCATCCAGGGTCGAGGATTGCACCCTATGAGGAGGTTAAATCCCTTGTAAAAAATTCCGACGTATCGGCAGTGATTAAATGCTACTGCAGGATGACTTCTAAAAACTGTAGCAATCCTCTGAAGGCATGCATTGTACTGGGGAAGAGATATGGCAGATGGATGGATGACTTTATAAAAAGAGAGAAGATAAAAACTGTGCCAACCGAAGAAGTTCTACACATTCTGGATGATTGCGAGAAGAGAGGATTGGTGCATATGCTATTGAAATGGGGAGATGACAAGCTGGCATACAACATTTGCAACTGCTGCTCTTGCTGCTGCCAGCCGATAAAGGCTTATAGAGAGGGCATACCTGGAATGGTTGAGCCGAGCAGTTTCATAGTAGAGCAGAACCACGATAAATGCACAAACTGCTTGATATGCGTTGATAGATGTATGTTTGATGCCATAAAAGTGAATAATGAAAAGCTTTTTTTTGATAGTTCCAGGTGCTTAGGATGTGGATTGTGTGCAACAGGATGCAAAAGCGATGCCATAAAACTGATAAGAAGGTTAAGCTTAGAACTAGTTTAAAAACTCTCTCGCTTTTTCCAACTCTGCAACAAGCTTTGATGTCTTAACTATTAGATCTTTGGTTGTAGCTAAACGCTGAGAGCATCATTTCTAAGTTCCTCCGCGGGATAATGAGCGGTAAATGGTTAACAGTAGCTAAAATTTAACTACTGCTCCGTAGATTTTTTCCATTCTTTTCAGGGCAAAGCGGTGTGCTTCCGGGTCGAAGTCTGCTACGGCTTCTCCATAGACAGTAACTGGATAATCCCTGTTTCTTAAATCCGCAACGGTGTCCATTACGCAGATTGAAGTGCAAACTCCAACAACTTCAACTCTGTCAATGGAGTGTTTTTTCAGGATATCCTCTAACGATGTTCCGAAAAAGCCGCTGAACCTCTTTTTCTTAAGAACTATATCCTTGTTAGCAGGCTTTAGCTCTTTAATGATTTGAGCTCCATTGGTTTCTTCGATACAGTGTTGCGGAAAGAGCTTGAATTCTAAATCATCTTTCTGGTGAGCATCGCAGATGTAAATAATAATACCACCATCTGCACGAACTTCGCTTATCTTCTTTTGCACAAACGGGATAATTTTAAGGGCTTCTTTGCCACAGAAGAGAGCGCCACCTTCCTCTAAAAAATCTACCAGCACATCAATTACTAAAAGCGCTCTTTTCATTTTTTATAATAATAGTCGATCTTTCTTAATAATTCATCAAACTCAAATCTTGCAAAAATTTCTACTACCTTTTCCCAGTAGGTCTCATTTATTCTGAGATGGTCAATTTTCATCTCCAACGGAGCTTCAGTGTTAAGGGTAAGGAGCTCGTGATAAAACTTTACCTGCTCAACGGAATTTCTTAAGGATTCTTGCAGTTTTTTGTTTTTTACTCTTTCAAGATTATTGAAGAGATTTTCAAGGCTGCCAAACTCCTGAATAAGTTTGAGTGATGTTTTTTCTCCTACCCCTGATACCCCAGGGATATTGTCGGTGCTGTCTCCGCAAAGTGCCATTACGTCGGTAATCCTTGCTGGCTCAAGACTGTATTTTTCTCTCACCCAATCCAGGTCGTAGATATGGTCAATCTTTTTTTGGTCAACGACTTTTATGTTATGGCTGATAAGTTGCAGAATATCCTTGTCTCTTGTAAAGATAAAGACATCTATTTCTTCCCCAGCTTTTTTGGCTACCGTTGCCAGGAGGTCATCAGCCTCATATCCCTCTAACTCAAAAATCTGAACATTAAATGCACGAGTAATTTCCTTGATGGAGATTAATTGGCTCTGAAGAGAGGGGGGCATCTTGGGGCGATTTGCCTTATAGGTGGGAAATCGACGATGGCGAAATGTGGGAGCTGGCAGGTCAAAAGCAATTGCTAAATAATCGGGTCTTCTCTTGTATAAAAGATTGACGAGCATACGAGAGAAACCATAAACTGCACCTGAAGATTCACCACGGGATGTAGTGAAGTCTTCCATTGCGTAATAAGCACGATAAGCATATGAATTTCCATCAATCAGGAATAATCTTTTCTTCATTTAATTGTAAATGGGCTTATGGTTACCGGCTTTGTATTATCCGAATTGCTTTCATCTCTTAAGCTATGAGATTTTCTTCTTTTAAGTAACTCCACAAATGCCTCAAGCCGTGTCTTTATTCCAACTGAGGAGCTATGCTCATCAAAGGAGAAAAATATCATTGGGATGTTGTAATCTTTACTGACTCTGTAAAGAGCGCTCATAGCAGTTACCTCGGGCAGGCAGGCATGAGGTTTAATATGGATTACGCCATCCAGACCCTCGCGGGCGAATGTAATGGCTTCAGCTACCGAAACATTGGCATGAGCACCGGCTTCATATCGTAAGTAAGGGCGGGCTGTTCTTAAAAAGGCAGGCTTTGTCCATGGCAAAAGCTCCCTTGAAAGCTGGCTTAGAGAAAGAGGCCGGATTACCTCAACCTGCATTTGACTTAATTGTCTTTCTATGTTCAGGTTGCTGTAGGGCTCTATAACTATGTAAGATTCACCGACAATTCCAATTTTAAGCGGCTCAAAGTCAGGAATTTTTTTAATCTGACTAAATTTTTCTGAAAATTCCTCTTCTACCTTTCTTATCTGAGTTATGGTGTTAGCCTCGTTACAAGAGTTCAAAAACTCCTGATGTAGCCTCCCAGTTTCACCGGGATTTGCCTCATAAGCACTTAATTTTCGGGATTTAATCTCAAATCTATCTATAGCCTTCATCTTTGCCCAGCCCATCCTCAATCCTCTTAAAACCTGCAGATTCGTAGCATTCTTGTTTATTGATTTAAGGCTCCTCAAGCTGTTCAGCTTCACGAATCTGAATCTATAACCCACATTCTCTAATATTTTCTCCTGCACCTCTTTATAATATCCGTATCTGCAAGACCCTTTCGTAGCTGACTGAATGGCAATATCTGCTCCCTGTTCCAGCCCTTCTATAAGGCAGCCCAGAGTAATTTTGAAGGGAAAGCATACAAACTCAGGAGAATATCTGGAGCCGAGCTCCACGGTTTTTTTGGTTATTGGTGGGGGAACTACTACTTCGCAGTCTATAGCCTCAAGGAGTGCCTTGAAGCAAATATGGTAACTTCCCATATGAGGAAACGTGACTTTCACCCCGCCCTTCCTTTCATCCTTTTACGGGTTCTGGGTTCACCGTTCCGGGTTCCGGGTTCCGGATTCTGGATTCACCGTTCTGAACTCCTGAACCTCCGAACCTCCGAACCTCCGAACCTCTAAACTCTGAACCCGTGAGCACTTACTATTTTTTTTCTTTATCCTTATCAAGTCTGTGAAGGATTCTAACCGCGTTGTAATTCCTGCATTACCCTGATGTTCATCAAGCACCAGAAAGAGAATTGGAACTTTGCCCTTAAGGTGCATGCTTGCATACTCTACGATGAGCGAATCTGGCCCACAGGGGAAAGAAACAATGAAAATGATGCCATCAACGCCCTTCCTTGAGAAATAAAAACTTGCTCCTAACATCTCCTTTTGATAGCTCCAGTAAATGTCATCCGATACCTGGTGAGCTATTCTGTGGCTCTCTTTTTTAGGCACCATCTCATGAGTGAGAACGTTTACTCCCATTCCCTCTAATTTTTCTATGGTTTCCATATTGATAAAGCCATCATAGACATTATAAGGATGCCCCATTAAGGCTATGTTTAGGCTTCCTTTTCTTTCGGTCTCGGTAACCTGGCCAGTCTCCATAAGCTGAATTACATCTTGAGGCGTCTTTGATAGATTGAGCTTTTTTTCAAAACTTTGCTGCCTTTTCTTTGCCCTTAGGTAGGCGGTGTGGATTCTAATCGGGTTTTTCTCCAGCCACCAGCCTGCACTGAACATAGACTGATAAAGGGTTCTTCTGCTCACGTCAATGTTTGGGCTCAGGATAGCCCCATCACTGAGGTGCGGAATGCAGTTTCTTACTATATCATAAAGCCCTAAGAATTTAGTGCAAACAAAACAATTTTTCTCCACACTTTGTATTCTGGGGATAAAGAGACAATCAACTCCTTTTTCCATTAAATCCATTACATGACCGCAAAATACCTTTACTGATAGACAGGTTTCATCTACAGCATACTTTGTTCCGTCCTGCAAAGTTTTCTTGGTGGTCTTATCTGATATAATTACATCGCATCCTAACTCTTCTAAAAACGTTTTCCAGAAAGGGTAGTACTTGTAATAGAGCAGGGCTCTCGGTATTCCCACTTTTTTCATTATTTACTTTTCCTTCTTCAAGCTATCCCGCCCTCTGCAAGAGGGCTGGATACCTTCCCTAAGGGGCTCCGCCCCTCGGGCGTCCGCCTGAGGCGGACTGTCACCCCATAAGGGAAACCAGATTGTTTCCCTCAAACTCCCTAATCCGCATAGGAATTTGGAAAA
>CAZVBB010000014.1:0-14235 GCA_964625285.1 uncultured bacterium
AAAATGAGCATCGTATCCGTCAGGCAGTGAGAGGAATAAAAAAAGCACTTAACTTGAAGTAGAGGAATTGAAAAAGGGTCAAGGATTCAGGGGTTCAAAAGTTCAGAGGTTCAGAGTTTAGAGGTTCAGAGCCCAGAACAGTGAACCCGGAACCCTAAACGGTGAACTTCCAAAGGGGATAGCTTGTGATGGTGTGGCGAGGAATTATTGAACGGTATCGGGAGTATCTTCCAGCCATAGATAAATCTGCAGTAATTTCATTGCAAGAGGGTAATACTCCGCTTGTAAGAGCAGATAATTTAAGGTCTTTCCTTAAAACAAATCTGGAGATATTTCTCAAAGTAGAAGGGTCAAATCCTACTGGTTCCTTCAAAGATCGTGGAATGACGGTAGCTATTTCCAGGGCTGTTAGTGAAGGGCAGAAAGCGGTAATCTGCGCTTCAACAGGGAATACCTCGGCTTCCGCTGCTGCATATGCTGCTAAAGCAAACATTAAGTGCATTGCCCTGATTCCAAAAGGAGCGATTGCTCTCGGCAAGTTAGCTCAGGCGCTAATCCATTCTGCCAGAGTTCTTGCCATTGATGGAAATTTTGACGATGTGTTAAAATTGACAAAAGAGATTGTTGCTAAATACCCAATTACCTTGGTTAATTCTCTCAACTCCGACCGCATTGAGGGACAAAAAACCGGTGCTTTTGAGATTGTTGATTATCTGGGAGATGCTCCGGATTATCAATTTATTCCGGTGGGGAATGCCGGTAATATTGTAGCTTATTGGAAGGGGTATAAAGAATATTACCAGGCGGGGAAGGCTAAAAAACTCCCGCGCATGATGGGATTTCAGGCTGCAGGTGCGGCACCAATTGTTAAAGGAGAAATTATTAAAAATCCGGAGACCATTGCTACAGCAATTAGAATTGGCAATCCTGCTAACTGGCAGAAGGCAGAAAAAGCGCGTGATGAGTCCCGAGGAGTAATATCTATGGTAAGCGATGGTGAAATTTTAGACTCCTATCGGATGTTGGCAGGACTGGAGGGCATTTTTGCTGAACCTGCCTCTGCTGCCGGGGTAGCGGGTCTAATTAAGCTCTGTCGTCAGGGGTATTTTAAGGAGGCAGCCTCCGTGGTCTGCATTTTAACTGGACATGGATTAAAAGACTATAGCGCTGCAGTAAAGGTTACTAAAGAACCAAAAGTTGTCCCTGCCAACTTAGGAAGCATCCTTTCCGCTGCAGATATAGGTCAATAGCTAACAGTTCACGGATTCAGAAGTTCAAGAGTTCAGAGTTCAGGGTTCAAAGGTTTAAGAGGTTCAGAACTCAGAACGGTGAACTGGTGACTGGTGACTGGTGCTCTGGTGCTCTTCTGACGGTGAACGGTGAACCCTGAACCTGTGAACTCTTACAAAAAAGTAAATACGTGATGAAAAAATATGTGATATTTGTAGGGGATGGGATGGCTGATCATCCTATTGACGAGCTTAACGGCAAGACTCCGCTTGAGTTTGCTCGCACTCCTCATATGGACTTTATTGCCCGCGAGGGTAGGGGGGGGACGGCTATGATGGTTCCTCCTAAGTTCCTTCCTTCCAGCGACGTAGCGATACTTTCTATCCTTGGGTATGACCCTAATAAGTACTATAGCGGTAGAGGTCCGTTGGAGGCAATAAGTATGGGAGTAATTCTTGCCGAAAAAGATATTGCTTTTAGATGTAATCTGGTAACTGTTAATGATGATACACTCGTTGACTACAGCGCCGGACACATATCAAATAAAGAGGCTGCTGTGCTTATTAGGTTTATTGATGAGAAATTGGGAAGGGAAGATATCAAATTTTACCCTGGAGTTAGCTATCGCCACCTGATGGTCATTAGGTGTAGCGAAGAATTGGCTATCTTGAGTAAAGTGCGCTGCACTCCTCCTCATGATATTCTCAATCAATCGGTAAAAAGAAATCTCCCGCGTGGTAAGGGAAATAATCTTTTGTGCTGCCTTATGGAGCAATCCTATCATCTTCTATGCAGTCACGAAGTAAACAGTGTGCGTTGTGGTCTGGGTGAGAATCCTGGCAATATGATCTGGCTATGGGGTCAGGGCTATGCGCCAAACATTGTGTCATTTGAAGAAAGATTTGGCATCAGCTGTGCGGCTATCTCAGAGGTGGACGTCGTCAGGGGAATTGCCCGTTATGCTCGTATGGAAGTGATTAGTGTTGCTGGAGCAACAGGGTATTTTGATACCAATTATAAAGGGATTGCTGCCGCTGCTCTTAAATCGCTGGAAGAGAAAGACCTTGTTTTTGTTCATATCCAGGCACCTGATGAGGCAGGGCATATAGGCGATGTCAAAGCAAAGGTAAGAGCCATTGAGGATTTTGACAGGGAAATTGTAGGAACAATCTTAAAAGAAGTGAGTAAGAGAGACGCATATCGGATTCTCCTCCTTCCTGACCATGTCACTACGTTGGCTTCAAGAACACATACCCGCGATGCAGTTCCTTTTGCTTTCTGTGGAAATGATATAAAGCCTGATTCAATGGATTCTTTTAATGAGTCTTCTGCCCGTAAGGGTGCTCTGCATCTAAAGCATGGCTGGAAACTAATGGAAGAGTTCCTGAGAAAATAATAAAATATTGTTATGTCAGATTTTAAGCCCATTGTAGGAATTGACTTAGGGACAGCCTTTTCAGCTATGGCCTATGTCAATGAGTTTGGGAAAGTAGAAATAATTCCTAACGCTGAAAATAAGCCCGTTACACCATCGGTTATCTATTTTCAGGAGGGAGGTAACATAATTGTAGGAGAGCTGGCGACTAATTACATTGTGGCGGACCCGGGCAATATCGCCAGGTTTGTAAAGAGACAGATGGGGAGAGAAGACTACTACGAGGAATTTTATGGCAAAAAGTACACCCCACAGGAACTCTCCAGCTACATCCTGCGAAAATTGAAACAGGATGCCGAGCAGTATTTTTTAAATAAGTATGGCAAGGAGATTGAGGTTAAAGACGCAGTAATCAGTGTTCCTGCCTATTTTAATGCTGCTAAAAGAAGAGCTACTGAACAGGCAGGGAGGATGGCAAATCTGAATGTTTTGATGATTGTAGATGAGCCAGTAGCGGCAACTTTTTCCTTTGGCATTAACAGATTAGAGGAAGAGAGAACCGTTTTTGTTTTTGATCTGGGCGGAGGAACCTTTGATGCTACTATTTTACAGATAAAAGGAAATGAAATAAAAATGTTATCCTCAGATGGGGATGCTGAGTTGGGAGAATATGACTGGGATAAAAGATTATTAGCTTATGTCTCCGAGCTCTTTGTCAGAGATTTTAATGAAGACCCACAAGACGACCCCTTATCCTACCAGGAGCTATTTAAAAAGGTTGTAAGGGCTAAAGTGGAGCTGTCAAGAATTATCCAGGTCGAAATCCCCATCAGCCATGCAGGAAAATCAAAGGTATATAGGATTTCTCGGGAGGAGTTTGAGGGGCTTACCGTGGATCTTCTTGAAAGGTGTGAAGAACTATGCAAGATAGTGCTGGAAAAAGCAGGGAAAACATGGGATGATATTGACACCATCCTCCTTGTCGGAGGCGCCACTTATATGCCTATGGTGCGCAATATGCTGAAAAAAATCAGCAGGAAAGAGCTCTCTACAGAGATAAGTCCTGATCAGTGCGTTGCGATTGGGTGCGCTTTAAGTGCTGCATATAAATATCTTGATGAGAAAAGGGAGGAGTTAAAAGAGGAGTCTCCTGCAAAATATCAGGGCGAAAAGAACATCATATAAGAGGGCACCAGTTCCCAGAGTACCAGTTTTATCTATTATTAGGCTGAAGATTAGTAAATTCTTGAAACCTATCTCGCATTCCTTCTGTCAGGTGTGGTATCAAAATATAATGTAGAAATCACCTGCTTTTTCCTAGAGCGAAGCGGCGGGAAAAGTCAGGTGCAGTGATTTGTTATGCAAGTTTCTGTAAAGCGTTCACAAACTCTCTGCCAGAAAGTGGAGAAGGTAGTGGCTTACCATCCTGCTGATAGAGATTTATTGTTTCTTCTACAATGTGGCACAATTCGTCGAAAACCTCATGCTCATTGTCTCCATGGCAGCCTCCATAGAAAAGCTCTGGACAACTGCCTATGAAACACCTGTCCTGCTCGGACCACTCCACAATTTTTACATATCTGGCTTCCTCATTCATCTCTTAGCCTCCTCTATGGCAAGACGCACAGCCTGTTCTTGATAGTGCTTTGCGTCATCGCCTTCTTTTCCTGAAATAGTGATTGGCTTGGTGACATTTGGGCTGAATTTTTGACATTTTCCTCCCAATATATCTTGCATAGAGGGCTGGCTCGAGTGTAGTGATTGGTTCTGCGATCCTTAGGATACCCACTTCAGAGTGAGTTTCTTGCCTGAGTGGGCACACTCCTTGAGGTACAGATTGATAAGATTCTGGTAAGGAATCCCTGTCTCACTTGCCAATGCTCTGAAGTAGTTGACCACGTCTACACCGAGACGAAGCGTAACCTGTTTCTTCAGGTGTTTGGCATAGGGATTCCGAACCGATTGCGAAAAGTCATAGTGCTTTCTCATAGGAACCTCCCATACTGCTTACACTCTTCCCTGTCCGCCTTGCGGGCAGAGATAATTCTAATTTCTCTTTCCTTTTGTCGATATGTGTGACAGACGACCAGAATGCGGGGTTTCGCACTGAAACCAAGAAGAACAAACCTATCTTCCTCATGCGAATGGTCTGGGTCATGCATCAACCGGGCATTCTCATCGGAAAAGGCGGTAGCCGCTTCTTCAAACGAAACACCGTGTTTCTGAAAGTTGTCCCTCGCTTTCTGGTCGTCCCACGAAAATGTTATTTCATACATAATGCTATTATAATGCCCATATCATTATAAGTCAAGGAGAATCTTGGTGTTTGTTTCTTTCCGCAGAACGCTAGAACTCAGCCGCCTAGCCCTCTGAGCTGAATCTTTGACATTTTCTCCTCCCAATACATCTCGCATAGAGAGCTAGATCAGGTGCAGTGAGTTGATAGAATCAGATATCTTAAGATAGAGTTTTCTCTAGACGCTCTGCTACCCAGACTTTGATGATGGACTGTCGAGGAACACCCAGACGTTTTGCCTCTTTATCTAAGAAGTGGATCATCCAGAGAGGAAAATCTACATTCACTCTTTTCTGCTCTTGTTCAGGTCTTCTAGCTTTTGATATATCCAGGTATTTGGAAATATCCTTACCATCATCAAACCTCTTGTCAAATTCGCTAGCTTTCATAAGTATTAATTTCCTCCTTTCTGGATCGTCGCACCGAAATAATCCTTATCTTTTCACCCCGATAAGTAATGACTCCCGACCAATGTTTTCCTGAAATCTTACCAATTACCAGGAATCTTGGCTCATCGCTGGTTCTTACAGGAATTTCAATCAAGTCAGGGTCATCCCATAGCGCTTGGGCTTCGTGAAAGTCAGTCCCATGCTTTTTCTTATTCCTCCCGCTCTTATTGGAATCAAATTCCATGATATAAATATTATACCATATGGGTATGTTATGTCAACCCTAAAAGGATATTTTTCGCGATTCTAATGCTATAACTCACCCGCCGAAAAGCGTCAGCTTCTTGGTCAGGTGCAGTGATTGGTTATGTCAATTCTTTTATAATGTGTTTTGCCAGACCTTCATCAATTTCGTTGTGTCTGGGAAGCGGTTACTTCTTTTTTGTGGCGGGATTCACGTACAGATCATGGCATCTGCCATGACGCAAAAGGGTGCATCCATTAAATGTTATCTTTTTTATCAGGTCTTTTCTTTTCACACGGATAGAGCAAGTTCTTTCACCTTGTGTTCCTCAGGAACATCATCCATAGCCATAAGCAGATAGGCATCCTTCAGATTTTCTTCAAGTTCCTCAAGTGTTTCACCTTGGGTCATTATTTCAGGATGCTCAAGCAGCTTGCCCACCTAAAACTTCTCTCCCTTCCAATAAACCATATTCATTTTTGTTCTCATGCAGCACCTCCCATCTTCTTTAAGCATTTTCCATTATTATATCATGATATCATGTCCTGACATTTGGCGCAATTGAGTTTTATTGTTATTGTTGTCGTTATATTGTTTTGACATAACGCTAAAGCTCAGTGACACCGCTTGTCTCCGTTCAGTCAGACGGAATTCATTGACGAACTTCTTGGAGGTTTGCAAGTGGAACCCACCCCGACTCCCCACTGCAGAGATTCTTGCACCAGACCCAACCGTTCAGAGTTTTTGAACCAAAAAGCAAGTCCCCTTCTTTCACATTCAACTCTCTGGCAGTGTAGTCCTCACTAGCACGGGCAGCTTTGCCATTGATGATTTCGATGATTTGCGCTGGAACCCAGCCACCTTTTTGCCCTGGTGTGTCACAGAATAGCCAGTCATCCCAATCCTCCGGGCCTTCATATTTCTCACCCACTGTAAGTGGCGCCCCTTTCACAAAAGTAATGGGTTCGGGGTACTCGCTTGTGTGATCTTGAGTGACAAGGTATTTTTTGGCTTCCATGTTCATTTCCTCCTGCGGGCTAAGAAGTTAATAGACGAAGTTCGTGTTTAAGCTGTTTTTCTCCATTTTATTTAGAATATCATATTTTTGAAGACTAGGCACAAAAATATCGTATCTAAAAATAGGTCAGAGGGATTTTCTTTTTGAGCTGCGTACAAGGTCGCGGTAGGCGTAGATTATTTTTTTTGTTATCTTTCCTGCTTTTCCTCCTCCAATGGGAGCTCCATCAATTGAGGTCAAGGGAACTATTTCACGGAGAGAGCTGGTGAGAAAGGCTTCATCAGCATGAGTGAGCTCCTCTTTCCTTATCTCTCTCTCGTACACCTCCATATCCAATCTTTGGGCAATCTCAATTACTGTCCGGCGAGTTATTCCGGGCAAAATACTGCTCTTTAGCGATGGCGTAAGTAGCTTTCCTTCTGAGACAAGAAATATATTGCTTGCCGTTGCAGAAGAAAGTAGGCAATCGCTGTTCAAAATTATTCCTTCCTCAACGTTCCTTGCCTGTGCCTCAATCTTTGCGAGGATATTAGGAAGATAATTAAGTGACTTTATGCTGGAGAGGGGAGAATGGCTATCTTTCTTGATTTTAACAACAACCCCACTCAAGCCATCTGTGTACCACCTCTTCGGGAATAAAGGCACTTTTTGGGTAACGATTAATAGATTCCCACCTGGCGATGGTGGTGGGGTAAGCCCTATTCCCTCCCCGCGGGAAACAGTAATTCTAATATAAGCATTCCTTAATCTATTAGCTAATAGTGTATCTGATATTGCCTTCTTTAGTTGGGGAATAGTATATGGAATTTTTAAAGAGATGACTTCTGCCGAATGGAAGAGTCTCATGAGATGTTCTTCCTGGCGGAATACTCTGCCTCCATAGGAGCGCATTGTCTCAAATACTCCATCGCCATAAAGGAACCCGCGGTCGAGTGGTGAAATAACTGCTCTTTCTTCAGTTAGATTTCCGTTAAAGTAAATAGTTCCCATCTTCCTTTGCCTGGTAACTGGTGACTGGTAACTGGTGATTGGTAACTGGTAATTGGTAATTGGTAATTGGTGCACTGGTGCCTGGTGCTCTGGTAATTGGTGATTGATGATTTTCCTTTCCTGAACAATTTGCAATTTGCAATTTGCAATTTACAATTTGCTGGACTTGTCAACTTGTTAACTTGTAAAACAGTGCTCTGGTAACTGGTGACTGATGGCCATCTTTTACTTCGTTAATGCCTGAATGAGAGCTTTCGCCTTAGTGAGCGTTTCCTCGTATTCTGCCTCTGGCTCAGAGTCTGCAACAATTCCGCCACCCACCTGAAAATATGCCCTCTCATCCTTAATTAAAAATGTTCTGATAGCAATGCTTAAGTCAACCTCACCAGTAAAGCTTATGTATCCAACTGCTCCAGTGTACACAGACCTCTGCGTTGGCTCCAACTCATCAATTAGTTCCATTGCTCTTACTTTAGGAGCTCCGGTCACTGAGCCACCGGGAAATGATGCTCTGAGAAGGTCAATGGCATCTTTATCTTCTCTTAGGATTCCTACTATCGTAGCTGTTGTCTGAAAGACAGTGGCATATTTTTCAATGTTTCTTAACTCCTTCACCCTGACGGAGCCGTACTCGCATACTCTACCCAGGTCGTTGCGTTCTAAGTCAACAATCATTACCAACTCTGCTTTTTCTTTTTCGCTGTACAATAACTCTTTCTCTAACTTTTTATCTTCCTGAGCACTTTTCCCTCGCGGTCTTGTTCCCTTCATCGGGCAGGTCTCTACTTCTCTGTTCTTAAGTCGCAGAAATCGCTCGGGTGAGGACCCAACAACTGATATTCCTTCAAAATTGAGAAAAGAAGCAAAGGGAGAAGGATTTACAATACACAGACGTCTATAGAGTTCAAACGGAAGAATCCCTGCTTTCATCATTAACCTCTGGGAAAGATTGATCTGATATATATCACCGCGGGCAATGTAATCTTTTGCTCTAACTATTGCCTGTAAATAATCCTCCTTATGAAAATTTGAAATAATAGAAGGAGGCTTCTTTAATGAAGAAGTGTTGATATTCCTTCCTGCCTGTCCGCCTATGGTGGACGCAGACAGGGCTCTCGCTTTTGCCTGATGCAGTTTTTCCTTTACTTCTTCAGAAGAGATGGTCTTTTCCTCGGAAAGCCCAGATGAGAAGAGCCGTATCTTTCTTTTGGGTTGGTCAAAGGTAATAAGTGTGTCATAAAAACAGAGGTAGCAATCAGGAAGGGCAAGGTCATCAACTGCTGTTATTGGCAGCTCCTCGATGTGAGAAGAGAGCCCATACCCGAAATAACCGACGGCTACTCCGGGAAATAGGGGAAAGGATGATGTAGAAGCATTTTTATACTTTGCTAAAATTTCCTTTAGGATGTCAAATGGATTCCCAACTATCTTCTTTTTGAGAGAGCCAAAAGTAATCTCTACTTCCTTTCCCTTACTGCGAAAGACAAGAAAAGGGCGAGTGCCAGCGAAAGAGTACTGCCATCCACTGCCGGCATGGTACCCGCTGCTCAGGATGAAACTGTTTGGCTCGGAAGCAAAGACTCCAACTGCCTCGATTGGTGAGAGCTCAGGTGGGACATCTATTACAATGGAAGGTAACTCATTCAACCATTGGTTCCTTTAAAGAGGTCCAGGAATTTGTCCTCATAAAGTTGATAGAGGCTCCACCTGTCAAGCTCTTCTTTAAGTTTATGGGCAACTTTCTTGTCGGTCTTTGCTTCTTCAAAAAGCTTCTCTATCCTCTTCATTACATAATCGGGAGTCTTTTCTTTCTCCAGTGATGGCATATCCTCGGATTGTTGCTGAGAAATAAATGGGAAAATTGCCTTCATCTGGTCTTCAATCATTGCCATTCGGCTATCCATCTCATTGATTATTGCATCAAACTGACTCAAGTTAACTTTCAGATTAAGTATTTCTGTTAAAGTAGCCACTATGGCCATGGATGACCTTGGGTTTGGAAGATTTATCGCATAATATGGAAGAGTAGCCAAAAGGCAAGCTGCCTTTATTCCCTTTTCTCTGGCAAATCCTATGAGAAGACCATTCAAACCCGATATTTGGCCCTCATTCATTATCTTTATTTGATGCTTAACTAACATATCACGCAGGTGTTTTTCATTGGCAACGGCAAATACTGTTGAGGTCTCGCGGTAACTGCGCGGTACAGGAAAAGCGGCGGCAGTATAAATGCATTGCACCTTCATCCTAAGTGCAAAAGTAAGAATCTCATCTATCAGTATTGCACTACCTCTTCCTGATAATTGGGCTTCGCTCTCAAAAATAATGAGAGGAGGCGATTTCACATAGTAGAAGGTATTCGCTGGTGGAGGCTGAAGGCTGGTAAGCCCATTCTGAATAATGACAGCATCAGGTGGTGGGAAGAAATCTTTAGCGTCAATCTGGGCAAATGGTTCTGCCTTCAAACTTTCCCGTAAGTAAGCTACTAACCCGAGAGCAACGTTCCCCATGCCGGGCCAGCCAGCTATCATAACTGGCTCCTTTAGCGAAATGCGACGATAAATCTCTATGTTCATCTCGTAAGTCTCCTATAACAAGCTATCCCTTTTGGGAATATCCGTTCACCGTTCTGGGTTCAGCGTTTTTTGAACCTTTGAACCCCCGAACTTCTGAACCCTTGAACTACTAAATCTGTTGCAGCTTGAATTATATTTCTTCCTTAACCATTTGTCAAACCAAACTGCACAAATGGGTGCACAAAGTCACCTAGTAGCACCAGAGCACCAGCCACCAGTTGACAAGTTGACAAGTCCACAGTCAGAAGAACACCAGAGCACCAGCCACCAGAGCACCAGCTTATCTACCTAAAAACGAGCTTTGCTCCGTATCAACGATGGATGAGATTCTTCGGTCGCCTAGGCGACCTCAGAATGACAACAAAGTTGTCAGTTTACAAGTTGACCAATCACCAATCACCAATTACCAGTTACCAGTTCTCAGTTCACCGTTCTGGGTTCTGAACCTCTGAACCTTTGAACTCTGAACCCCTGAACCTCTTTCATTTGCCCTCTGCCCTCTTACTACCCACTATTTATATGTTAATCGCTTGCTTAATAGTTAAAGTTGTGGTAACACTTAATTAACCACCCACCATTTACCCATTTTGCCCGAAGGGCATATCTTGAGGATAATATAATGACCTGTCATAAACTCAAATTATTAAACAATATCATCAGAGTATTGATGGCGCTGTTGTTTCTTTCTTTCTTCTTGCCATTCATTGCATATTCGCAAGCAGAGGATGTAGACACATTAATTCAAAAACTGAAGGATGAAAACCCATTTGCCCGAAGGAGTGCGGCAAAGGCACTGGGAAGAATAGGAGACCCACGAGCTGTTAAACCATTGATTGCCTCCTTGAGGGATAAAGATAAGGATGTTCGATGGGGGGCAGTATATGCACTGGGAGAGATAGGAGACCCAAGAGCTATTGAACCCTTGATTGTTGCTCTGAAGAAGGATGAAGACAGGTTTGTCCGAGGAGCAGTGGCATGGAGGTTGGGAGAGATAGGAGACCCAAGAGCTATTGAACCCTTGATTGTCACCCTGAAGGATAGAGACCGCTGGGTTCGAAGGAAGGCGGCAAAGGCACTGGGAGAGATAGGAGGCCCAAGAGCTGTTAAACCCTTGATTGTCACCCTGAAGGATAGAGACCGCTGGGTTCGAAGGAGTGCGACAAGGGCACTGGGAATAATAGGAGACCCACGAGCTGTTGAACCCTTGATTGCCACTCTGAAGGATAAACGTTTCTCGGCCCGAATAGGAGCGGCAAGGGCACTGGGAAGAATAGAAGACCCACGAGCCATTGAACCCTTGATTGCCACTCTGAAGGATAGACACTTCTCGGTCCGAATAGGAGCGGCAAAGGCACTGTGGGAGATAACTGGAGAAAACTTTGGTGAAAACCATGCAAAATGGCGGAAATGGTGGGAGAAGAAAGAAGAATAAGATATTTAGGCTGAAAGCCCATCGCAAAGGGCATAGGGCAGAGGGCGTAGGGCAAATGAAAGAGGTTCAGGGGTTCAGAGTTCAAAGGTTCAAAGATTCACCCCTCACCCTTCCCTCTCCCCTCAGGGGAGAGGATTAAGGTGGGTACAAACCTGGTAGAATGGTAACAAAATAGACCGGGCACATGGGTAACAGATGATAAGGTATAGGCAAGGAGGTGTTGCCTATGCCGTGGAAGGAGACATGTGCCATGGATCAGAAGGTAAAAATGATTGGAGATTGGTTAAGCGAGGAGTATGCTATCACCCAGTTGAGTGAGATGTATGAGGTGAGCCGGAAGACAATCTACAAATGGATTGGGCGCTACGAAGCGCAAGGACCCTCTGGACTATCAGGGTGGTCAAGAGCACCTAAGTGCCATCCTAATGCTACGCCCCTGGAAGTAGCGAGAGAGATTGTAGCTACTAAATTGAGGCACAAGAGGTGGGGACCGAAGAAGGTAGTGGCCTGGTTGAAAGAACATCACCCTGAGGAACGATGGCCAGCCGCCAGTACCGCCAGCGGGATTCTAAAAAGGGAAGGCCTGGTTAAGTCTCGCAGAAGGAAACGCAAGACGCCACCTTATACCGAGCTATTCATTGACTGTAACCGCCCTAATGCAGTCTGGAGTGCCGATTTTAAGGGACAATTCAAGACAGAGGACGGAAGACTCTGCTATCCGCTGACGATATTCGATAACTACAGTCGTCATATTTTATGCTGTCGGGGGTTGAGGCATCCCACTTTAGAAGAAGTTAAGCCATGGTTTGAAGAAGTTTTTAAGAAATACGGTTTACCCGAGGCAATCAGGACGGACAACGGAGCTCCCTTTGCCTCGGTGGGACTTGGGGGCTTGACCGAGTTATCGGTGTGGTTTATTAAACTGGGCATCAGACCAGAGAGGATAGAGCCGGGGCATCCCGAGCAAAACGGCCGTCATGAGCGAATGCATCGCAGTCTAAAGGAAGCAACAGCTAGACCACCTAAGAGGGATATTAAGGAGCAACAGGAGGCTTTTGACGAATTTGTGCTGGAACATAACTTGGAGTGTCCTCATGAGGCATTAGGGCAGAAAACACCAGCTTCTTTCTATCATCCCTCAATGAGACCTTATCCGACCGAAGTGCCGAAGGTAGATTATCATGGTGATATTATCGTGAGGCAAGTGCGCCATAACGGTGAAATAAGGTGGAAGGGTGAATTGGTCTACTTTTCGGAAGCTCTTGCTGGGGAACCAGTGGCACTCAAGCAAAAGGAAGAACACCGCTGGGAAATCAGGTTCAGCTCTTGTATCCTGGGTGTTCTTGATGGATTAACTGGGAAAATAATGTCCCTGCCTGGTAAGCAGGGGGAGAAAGTGTTACCTATGTCCCCGGTTGCACAGTGAGGGGAAATTGGTGGTTGGTGCTCTGGTGACCATTGAGTGAAGGAGGTTATTATGCCGGAAGTTATATAGACTTGATTCTGAAAGGGACGCAACTTAAAAATAAACTTAAGGAGTAGTATAAAAAATGAAAGGAGTTTTTCAGCTTTTAAAAGAAAGCTTTAGAATTTATAAATCTAAAATTACAGTGTTTCTGGGAATAATGAGTCCTGCAGCTATACTGATTATTTTAGGAACTTTTATTCCATTAGTTGGCAAAGAGCCTCTGGAGGCATTTATAATAGCTGTTGTTCTTTTATTAACTGCTATTTTTATCTGGCTACTATCTGTTTTGGCACTTCTTTATGCTATCAAAGATAATCTTAACCCCAAAAATGCTTATAAAAAAAGTTTTTTAAAGATAAAGTCTTTTTTGTGGGTTAGTTTTTTGTTATTTGTTTCTGAGATTATACTTTTTATTACATTTTCTACCAACTTTCTTCTTGCTATCTATGTTTTTATTTTTGAAGAAAAAAAAGGAATGAAAGCTCTTTTTCAAAGTGAGCAATTAATAGCTGGCATATCGGTTTTATGGCAATTTAAAGTTTTTGGCTTTATTCTGTTTGCGATAAGTCTTTTGTTTTATTTTTTCCCAATTATACTCGGAATAGATCAATCAATTATTATGTTATTGAGTTATACTTACATTGTTGGCTGGCTAGTTCTTCCTTTTTTCTTAATTTATGGACTTTTAATTTATAAAACTCTTCGAGAGACCAAAGGTGAAGTCCCTTATCAAGAACCTGGAAAAGGGAAAAAAATAGCATATCTTTTAATAGGAATTTTAGGACTATTTTTAGCATTGCCAATCTTTGGAATGACAGCTAATATTATCTATCGTGGGGATGATATTCCGCCTATTAATGATAGCGATTTACGGCTTTCAAAAATAGAAATTCCAAGAGAAGATAATGCTTTTTATTATTTTGTGCAGGCAGGGCAGAAAGTTTATATTCCTACAGGAGAAGAAAAGGATATTTTTGATGATATAATTGACGGTAAAAAGTGGGATGAAGTATTTGTGAGAGAACTTTTAGAAAAAAACAAAGAAGCTTTTTATTATCTTGAAAAAGGAATTCAACTTCCTTATTTTCAACACCCAGCATTACAAAATCCAGAGGTTGTCGATTCTTCTACTCTTCTGGCAGGGATAGGAAAACTTAGAGAACTTGCCAGAATTAAATCAATGAGAGCAATTTATCTTTTTAGTCAAGGAGAGGAGG
>CAZVBB010000015.1:0-13958 GCA_964625285.1 uncultured bacterium
CAACGATACCACTAAAGCCGGTAACCAATATAACTAAAGCCAGACGATTCTTCATTTACCAGGTAATTACTCAAAATCTTGGGGAATATTTAACTACAGAGACACTGAGATTTAAAATTCGAAGCACGAAATACGAAGCACGAAACAAATTCAAATGACCAAAATTCAAATGTTCAAAACAAGTCTTGTTTCGGTCATTCGGATTTAGTCCGCCTAGGCGGATGTTTCGAATTTGACACAAAGTGTCTCACTTAATTTAAGGTTACAGAGAATTATAGCCGTGATGGTAATTTGTTTGTGATTTGTAATTTGGAGTTTGTAATTTATCCCTTGTACTTCACTGAGAATTTATCATTTACCAGTGTCCCTGAATATCAAGATTTGTAAGTCCTAACTCTCTGGCTCGTTCTACCACACTCCAGTATTCTTCTCTGGATATTCTTCGGGATATTTGCGGGAACTCAAGCGCTCTAAATGCTGGTCTGTATTGTGCCATAATGTTAATGTAGGTATCTTTGGGGAGATTTTCTGCTATCCATTCCAGAACTTTTTCTGAACCAGCCACATCGTTAGGCATAACCAAATGACGAATCATCAGACCTCTACGAATTATTCCATCCTCGGCAGGCTTTGCCACACCTACCTGTCTGTGCATCTCTAATATTGCTTGTTTGGTAATTTCAGGATATGACTTTGCCCCGGCTGCATATTTTGCTGACATCTCACCATCAGCGAACTTAAAATCAGGTAGGTAAATATCTACTATTCCGTCAAGTAGTTTTAATACTTCTAACCCTATCCATCCAGAGGTGTTCCAGACAATAGGAAGACGCAAACCCCTACTGGCAGCAATATCCAGAGCCAGAATAATATGAGCAATATAATGGTCGGGGGTGACGAGATTAATGTTATGACAGCCTCCTTTTTGAAGTGCCAGCATCATATCAACTAATCTTTTAATATCTGTGGTTCTGCCTCTTCCCTGGTGGCTTATATCCCAATTTTGACAAAATACACATCTGAGCGCACAATGGGCAAAAAAGATTGTCCCTGAACCACCCCTACCCACAAGGGGTCTTTCTTCACCAAAATGTGACATATATGAGGCAATGATAAGTCGGGCACCGGGAGCACGACAGAAACCCGTCCTTCCTGCAAGACGATTAACCTTACACATCCTGGGACAGAGCGTGCAACTCTCCATCATCTGCCAGAGCTTTTCGCCTCGTTTTCTCAACTCTCCTGTCCTGTGTAACTCCAGGTAAGCAGGTTCACCCCGCCCTTGCGTGCAAGGGCTGGGTTCAAAATCCGAACTGATTTTAACTGTTCCTTCAACTTCTTCTTTAACTGTTCCTTCAATTTCACCTCTATCTACATGCTTAACAGACAGGAAGGCAAAACCAAACCCTATCACTGCCAAACAAAGGCATAATCCGATAAACCGTTCTCTTATTTGTTTCTTCATTTGGGATTCCCTCCTTTTTATTTACTCTCTCCGGCTTCTCCTTTTATATTTCGTGTAAGTTAGCGTGCGAATTGCATATAACCTGCGGATAAAAGAAGTTTCCGCAGGCAATTTGGGGAAATATTTGATATCCATTTTATCCACTGTTAGGCGATGCGGCGATAGGCACAGCCAATAATCACCTGACGTAAATCTGACAAAAATCTGACGAAAAAGACCCTATGTATAAAACCTGACAAAAATTTGACGTATTCCTGACGCAATGTCATTCTCTCTCCATTGTTCTTTAAGCAGTGCATAACGATAAAGATATTCTTGATTAAATACGCGCAAGTACATAGTAGGTGCCCCTTCCTGTGCCCTTCCTTTCTATAAGACCAAGTTCCAGTAGCTTTCGGAAGTCTTGGTTTGCGGTCTCTCTAGTGATACCAAACTTTTTGGTGGCTTCCTCGCTGGTGATTCTTCCACGTTCCCAGATGAGATTAAGAATTTCTAATTCTCTAGGCTTAAGTTGAGAGCGGTGCTCAGGCCAGATCCTGTATATAGGGGAAGACTTCTCTCGTCCATAGAGAGTTACAACAAAGTACCCCCCATCATAGTCGAAATCGGGTGGACGAAGTCCATAATCTCCCAGGCGAGAAGGCATCATGGGAATACCATAGCCCTCTCTTTCCATTAGTTTCATGGTGAAGGCTGCATTTGCTATTCGTGGATTTCTCCTGACAGAGGTTACATCGAAGGATTTTATCCGTTCTAAGGTATTAGGCAAGAGAAGATGTCCAGGGCTTTTTATTATGATCCTATCTCTAAATATTCGAAATGAGATATGTCCAGCGACTGTGTAGTCTCGATGAACCAATGCATTTACTATTGCCTCTCGTATTACCTCCACAGGATATTCGAAATCTTCCTCAACTCTTTGAATGCCTTTAACTCGTGGTACTTTGGCTGCATGTTTCTTATAAAAACTCGCGGCAGATTCGACCATATCAAATAGGGGACCTGTGATATTCAATCGACCATCCCCAACGATCTTATCGACCGATATTCCGTCTTCTGGAGTTCCGCTAAAGCATTCTGCTGTAATCGTATGTTCTGGAATAAAGACATCGGGATTTTTCCCAAAAAGTACAATGCTGGCCAGAGTTGGTACATCTCGCTCGTCCCGCTTAAGGAGATATTTAGATTTCCTGAAGAAGGCCCATAAATCCTTAGAAGGGATGGTGTACGAAAAATTTTTATAATTTAGATACCTTTTAACCGCCTCCTCAGAAAAATCCTCGACATGAGCTTCTGGCACTGACCTTTCTTCTTCATGTGACGGTCCTTCCAATTTCTCGGTCTTTATCATGGAAGCCTCCTTTTTGTGTGTTATATTTTGCATGAAGGCTATAAAGTCTTTATTTATTATTCTGATCTCTTCTGTAAGGTCTTCATCAAAGAAATCAACCTTTACACCCTGTTTGCGCAAGTATTCTACGCCATGGCCACATATCTCAGGATTGGGGTCAAGAATGCCTATCAATACCCTCGCAATACCTTTCTCAACTATCCTCTGGGCGCAAGCCTTCTTTGGAGCCTCTCTTTTAGTGCAAGGTTCTAAAGTCACATATAATGTTCCACCAACAGGATCTTGGTCAGACAACAATTTCTCGAAAATCGTGAACTCAGCGTGGTCCCCCGCACTAAAATTGCCACGATGAGCTCTACCCAGTTCCATCCCAATCTTGTTAACTAGTACAACTCCGACCATCGGATCTGCCTTATCAGTATGCTCTGATTGTGATAGACGCATCTCTTCTAAGGCAATTTCCATGAACGTTCGCTCTTTCTTGCTCCCAGTCATCTCTTCATTTTCTCCTTCAGGAACCCTGAATTGAAGAATTTAGAAGTGGTGCATCTATTTTTCTGTTAACTTTTTATGATCTTCATCAAGGCTGTCGCCGTTTCGCATAACGTTCCGCGGGTAAAAGAAGCCCAGCTCTTTTGGAAAAAGGGTTGTGACTTTTATCTGCTGTTATCTGAAGTTTCGCTTTCAATTTGTTCTATTCTTTTCATTCTCAACTCATCCAAAGTTTTACCTAATTCTTTGTGAATAGCCCATTCATAAATACAAATCGAAGACCACCCTGTTATTTTTTGTCCCCACTGATTATATGTTAAATTTTCTTCATTGAATTTTACTCCTCTGGCATCCAAAACTTCCGCTTCTGAGTTGCCATAATTCTTTATTGAAAGTTTATCTCCTCTTTTCAATATCCCCCATTCAAATAGTTTAGGCATTCTCGGAAGGTTTGTTCTCTTAATTCCTATTATTGGCCCTCCGTCTTGGACTGGCAATCCTCTTTCCAAAATATCAATATAAAAATCCTCTATTTGTAGTGGAGGAAGAATCTTGTCAACTTGTAAGAATATTTGTTCATTAATTTTTATCGGAGTAAGTGTAAAGCAGCTAATATCTACTTTATTTGAAATCAACCATGATACTGCCGATATAGTTTGGCGATCAAAGGAAGAAGCAATCAGAATAATTCTTTGCTTTTGATTAAATGTTTTGGTTGCCTTATTTTTTTCCAAAAATTCATTCAATATTCTTCTTCCTTTTTCATTTGCTGTCAATTCTTTCAAGTCAAGTTCGGCCTTATTTTTTTCAATATAGGACGAAAAGATTTTATCTACAAGTTCCTCTGGAGTTTTGATTTTGGCATAACTTGCGGCGTATCTTATAGCCTGAAATTCGAAAGGTTCTTTCCTTATTTTTATGTCCTCGACATCTCTCTTGATTTCTATCAAGACAATGTAGCCATTTTCATCAATAGCAATTAAATCGCTTCGACCTTTTTCAATGTTAGAGATTTGTTGTCCAACAATTAAAAGAGTTTCTTCATCCCCAAATATTACCTCAATATTTTTCCTTAAAAACTCCTCGATATTGTCCTCTCTTAAAGCAAGTTCCTTAAAGGATGTAGTTGCTACTTTCGTATCACCAATTTCTATACCATTATTTATCTTTATGATGGATATCAACATCTTAAAACCTCCTTAGCGGAATTTCATATAACTTAAAATAACTGAACTACTTCGTTTACCCCGTTAGATAGTAAGTATCTAACGGGATTTATGCTCCCCAGTTGGCATATTTTAAGAGCTGAACTTTTTTGCTTGTAATTATTTTACACTTCCTAATGTCTTCCCACTGGCATTATGTATAGGGGCGTAAGAGTCGTGTTCAGGATATCCTGCACCTGTTTATCGTGGAAGGCGCCTACTATCACTGTACCGAGACCCAGTGCCTCAGCTTGTAGATGCACGTTCTGCCCGGCGCCACCGACATCCATCGAGATATAGCGATCAACGCCTCGCGCACCATAACGTCGGCTAATGTGAGCAAAATCACCAACCCAGACGATGTTCACTGGCGCTTGCTGCACAAATCTCTGCCCGAGTGAGGCAAGCATCAGCTCCCGGCGAAAATCCCCTTCCTTTATCATCTTCAGTGAGTGATCTCGCCATCCGAACCGATAGATCCCATCAGTTAGACCAGTTACATTGCCGGCAACGAGATATATCTCAAATGGATAGAGCCCACCAGCAGATGGGAAGGCACGCGTTGCCCCGGTCACCCCATCGATGGTCTTTCCTCCTGCCGACCATAATAACTGAGAGACCTCTACCAGAGTGAGCGGCTCATCGGTAAAGCGCCTTATTGATCTTCTTCTGAAAATAGCCTCTTCAACGGACATATCTCCTTCATGTTTAGGTGAAGGAAGTTTTATACGCTGCCCTTGTGGAGCAGTTTCCCCCTGGGAAAGAGCTAAAAACTGCCTGCCCCAAAATAACCCGCCAATAATAATACTGGCTAAAACAACCAAAAACCACATTTTCCTTCTCTTCATCTATCTCCACCCCCTATTTCCATATTCCCGGAATCTCATATTTACAGGACGGGCATTTTCCGTTTTTTAGATTATTATCCAGTACCACAAAATGGGTCCTATGAATCAGCCTTTTTTTGCACTGAGGACAGAAGGTAGAATTATATTTGTGTCCGGGGACATTGCCAATATAGACAAAGTTTAGCCCTACATCATGGGCAATTTCTATAGCCATCTCCAGAGTCCTAACCGGTGTAGCTGGTAGATGAGTTAATCTATATGCAGGCATAAAGCGGCTAAAATGTAAGGGGATATCTGCCCCTAAATTTTCTTTTATCCATTCACACATCTTTCTTATCTCTTCAGGATCATCATTAAGTGTTGGAATAATTAAATTGACAATTTCCATGTGCACTCCTTCTTCTTTAATAATCTTTAAAGTCTTGAGCACCGGCTCCAATTGGGCAGATAGAATTTCCTCATAAAATTCCTCCGTAAATCCCTTCAGGTCAACGGTAACCCCATCCATATATTTAAGAAGTTGACGCAAGGGTTCAGGGGATATTGAGCCATTGGTATGGAACAGATTTAGAAGTCCCCTCTTGCGGGCTTCCCTGGCAATATCGTACATATATTCATAAAAGACTGTAGGCTCATTTATGCTGTGGGAGATAGATTTGCAGCCTCGTCGGATGGCCTCTTCAACTACCTCCCGGGGAGAATAATTTTCAGCCCTTAATTCCTCTGGACCTCTCTGGGAAATATGCCAGTTGTGACATTGCTTACAGCGAAAATTGCAGGAGGCGGTAAAGACGCAGAGGTTGCGGTGTCCGGGAAACATATGATACATCGGCTCAAGTTCAATAGGGTCAACCTGAAGTCCCACCGGCTTACCATAAACCAGACTATAGAGATTGCCTCTCTTGTTTTCTCTCACCCGGCAGAAACCCCTTGCTCCGTCTGGGATAGTGCATTTCCTGAAGCATAGCTGGCACAGAACCGCTGCTCCGTCCAGTCTTGTCCAGTGCCTCGCCTCAGTGAGCCCCCCATTGCCAATAGGAGGAGAAGGCACAGGAGAGGAGAGGACACCTTGCCAGAGAATGGCGCCCCCAATCACAATGAACGATATCAGCGCAAGGATTTCAATACCCATTCGCCACCTAGATTTCCTCACTGCCACACCCCCGGGATTTGATGACCGCAGAATTGGCACTTCCCATCTTCAATATGGTTAGATAGCACTGTAAAATGAGCCCGATGAATCAATCTCTTCTCACACCCCGGGCAGAATGTGCTATTGAACCTGTGTCCAGGTACATTACCTATGGTAACATAATTTAGTTCAGTTTCCACAGCGATCTTGTGCGCTGCTTCTAATGTCTTTATTGGTGTGGGAGGTAAGTGGGTTAATCTATAACTCGGTGAAAAGCGAGTAAAATGGAGTGGCACATCTTCACCTAAATTCTCTTTTATCCATTGGCACATCCTTCTTATATCTCTCATATCATCATTAAGGGTGGGGATAACAAGATTAGTAATTTCCAACCAGACCCCCTCTTCTCTGATAATTTTTAAGGTCTTAAGGACAGGCTCCAATTCAGCAGATAAAGTCTCTCTATAAAATCTTTCAGTAAATCCCTTCAAATCCACTACCACGCCATCTGTATATTTAAGGAGCTTTCTTAATGGTTCAGGTGATATTCCTCCGTTAGTATGAAACTGGGTTTTTAGTCCCTTTTCTCTGGCTAACCTAAAGATAGAAAGCAAATACTCATAAAAAATAGTGGGTTCATTTATTGTCCCCGAGATGGTCTTTGCCCCTTTTCTTATAGCCGTTTCTATTATTTCTTCAGGTGACCATTTACGGTAAGATATATCCTCAGGTCCCACCTGGGTTAATGTCCAGTTATGGCATTGCTTACAGCGGAAATTACAGGAAGCAGTAGCTAAAGCTAAAAGCCTCGTTCCGGGCAGAAGATGATACATCCCATCCTTCTCAATTGGGGCAACCTGCCAGGAGTAGACCTTTCCATAAACTAAGCTATATAATTTCCCTTCTCGGTTCTCTCTCACCCGGCAGAAGCTGCGTCCACCCTCAGCGATAATACATTTCTTGAAACACAGATAGCACTGAACACTGTTGTCAGATAATTTCCGATAAAACATCGCTTCTTTGAGATCCACTTCAGGAACTGGCTTAGCAGGCGACATAGTGAAAGCCAATATCGAGATGGCGGAGATGGCAAAGATTAAAAACAGCAAAGCAAATAGTTTTACCCCGTTAGAGACCCAACCAAAGGTTCTACGGTTGCCATAAGGCAACCTGTCTCTAACGGGGTTTACCCTGTTCATTTCCAGACTCCAGGAATTTTATATTGACAAAATCGGCATTTCCCACCCTCTATGTTATTACTGAGCACTGAAAAATGAATACGATGAATCAGCCTCTTTTTACACTGAGGACAGAAGGTAGAATTATATTTATGTCCCGGGACATTGCCAATATAGACATACTTCAACCCAACATCGTGGGCAATTTCTATAGCCATCTCGAGGGTCTTAACCGGTGTAGCTGGCAGATGAGTCAACCTATATGCAGGCATAAAGCGGCTAAAATGTAAGGGGATATCTGCCCCTAAATTCTCTTTTATCCATTCACACATCTTTCTTATCTCTTCAGGGTCATCATTAAGTGTGGGAATAATTAAATTTACAATTTCAAAGAAAGCCCCTTCTTCCTTCAAAACTTTAAGGGTTTTTAGCACTGCCTCAAGTTCACCCGCAGAGATCTCTCTATAGAACTTTTCTGTGAATGCCTTAAGGTCTATCTTTACTGCTGTTAGATAGGGAAGAAGTTTTCTTAAAGGTTCAGGGTTAATAAAACCATTGGATACAATAGAGGTCTTAAGCCCGTTCTTCCTGGCCAACTTAGAAATCTCATATATATACTCAAAAAAAACAACGGGTTCAGTGTAGGTAAAGGAAATAGAACTTAGTCCTCGCCTTTTAGCTTCTTTAACTACTTCCTCTGGAGATAAACTGTATTCTCGGACCTCGCCAGGGCTAGCCTGGGAAATATGCCAGTTGTGGCAGTGCTTGCAGCGAAAATTGCAGCCCACAGTAGCCACGGTAAGTCGTCGGTGACCGGGAACAAAATGATATAAAGGTGCCTTCTCAATAGGCCCTATATTTACTGCACAAGGCCTTCCAAAAACCAGGGTGTATAATTTTCCTCCTCTGTTTTCTCTTACCCGACAGAATCCTCTTCTTCTCTCGGCAATAATACAACTATGAGGACAGAGTTGACACCAGACCTTGTTATCATCCAAGCTTTGATAGAACATTGCCTCGCGGGGAGAGGTTTTCTCAACTGTGGGAGTGGCTAAAGTTATCTCTGAATTGTTTGGCCAATATAAAATTCCCACTCCAATAGCTACTACCAGACATATCAAGATAATCCATATCTTTTTCATAACTTAATTATGCCATACCCTAAAAACAACTAAATTAACTCCAATAAAAAAGAGGATAAGTCCGCAAAGCCGGCTGAAAAAGCCATATACCCCAGAATTTTTAATTAAGCCTGCGGGCAAGACACTGGCTAAAACACTTAGGGGAATTAACGGCGAAATAAATTTACCCATTCCAAATGCTAAACCATAAAAGGCACCCTGCCATAGGTTTTGTGCCTCCAGAGCAATATAGCTAAGAACAGCTAAAAGTGGCAGGCAAGGTAAGATGGTAAGGCCTAAGAGTATCGGGCCCCTGGAGCTATTATCCACAATCTGCTTTCTTAAAGCCTGGCAGAAATAATGCCGGGGGTCTTTACCAAAGATAATAAGAAGACCAAGTAAAGATATAAATAACCCGCCTATAAGAAATACCAGATACCCAAACTGATGAAGCACTCTGGTAAGCAGTCCACCCAACAGAGCTGCCAAAAGCCCCAAAAGAATATAGACAAATAGACGAGTAAGCAAAAAGATTAAAATAGCCTTAAGGCCCTCTCGCCAACCTTTCCTGGTGGCAGCAATATAGGGCAATATCACCGGTGAATGAAAGGCAAGGCAGGGACCAAAGGATACCGTGATGCCTATTATAAATAATTCAATTGCAGTACTCATATTATTTATATGTAGCATCATTACCGTCCAAATTAACTCTTTTATCCCCTCACCCTTCTCTCTTTCCAAAGGGGAGAGGATTAAGGTGAGGGGAAAGTCGTAAAAAACCTGCTAATTTGGACACGATATGATATAATTAATTGGGTGTTTGTCCCTGTTTTCGATTAATGGATTACCCTCTTAATCTCTACTTATATTTTATCAATTTTGTCGCTACCTTGTCAAGTTTCAATAATTGTTATCACAACAATCTCATTGTTTGTTTCACGCAAGAATTTTAACCGTGTGAACTCTTGTTCTTTTACAATAAATTATTAGCCTCAAAAAAGCAATTTTTGCTATAATTAAGGGTCTACGACAAGTTTATGGGTAAATACATATTGTTATCAATATTCCCCCTTTGGAAAAGGGGGATTAAGGGGGATTTTAAAGATAAATGGATTCATAAAATCTCCCCTAACCCCTCCTTTTTCAAAGAGGGGAATTTTAAAATACCAACAAATTTATCGCACACTCTATAATTAACTAATGTCAAAAATCAATCTCAAGGCGCTGAGCAAAGACGAATTGAAAGGGTTTATTAAAACCCAGGGTCTTCCTGATTACAGGACTAAACAGCTTCTTCACTGGATATATGAAAAGAGAGCGGAATCAATAGAGGCTATTACCGAGCTATCCAAAGAATTAAGAAAGAAACTCTCTGATACATCCTATATCAGCAATCTGAATATGCTCAGCAGGCAGACTTCAAAAGATGGAACTGAAAAATTCCTATTTGGTTTGGAAGACGGAGAGTCCATTGAAAGCGTTCTTATCTCGGATGAAGACCGCCGCACTCTCTGTATCTCATCTCAGGTCGGATGCGTCATGGGGTGCAGATTCTGCCTTACGGGCAGTATTGCATTTAAAAGGAATCTGAAGGCGTATGAGATTGTAGACCAAATAATCAGTGTGATGAAAATGAAAAGAGAGAAGTCAAAAACGGGAAGCAAAAAGCAGAAAAGCATAACAAACATTGTTTTTATGGGGATGGGCGAGCCGCTCTTAAATTTTGATGAGGTTGTTGAGGCGCTGTACAGGATAACCGGTATTATGGGTTTTTCAAAAAGAAGGATAACGCTTTCCACCTGCGGGATTGCCCCCAAAATTATTGAACTTTACAAAAAAGCTCCGCATGTAAATCTTGCAATATCATTGAATGCCGCTGACAATAAAACAAGAGACATGCTTATGCCGGTAAACAAGAAATATCCCATAGAAGTCCTGCTTAATGCATGTAGAAAAATCCCATTGTCTTTGAGGGATAAGATAACATTTGAATATGTGATGATTGACGGCATAAACGATAAAATTTCCGCTGCAAGAGAACTGGTAAGGATTCTAAAAGGCATTCCTTCAAAGGTGAACCTGATACTGTTTAATCCTTATGCGGAAAGCAAATTCAAAAAATCATCCGATGCTAATGTTTTTGCTTTTCAAGATATTTTAATAAAAGGCGGGCTTATCTCATTCATAAGAAAGAGCAAGGGGCAGGATATTCTTGCTGCATGCGGTCAGTTAAAGGCTGGAAAGTTTCAATCCTTGTTTTAATGGATTACTCTCTTAATCCACTCAATATCCATATTCAATGGTTTTATTTATAAGTTCTCTAACCTGCTCTGCGATATTTTCAGGAAGCCCTGTTATCTCCATACTTAAAAATCCTTTTATAATAAGTGATGTTGCATCCTCTTCTGACAGTCCTCTCGACATAAGATAATATAATTCCTCTTCTGCAATTTTTCCAATAGCAGCTTCATGCACTAAATTTACATTCGTTTTTTTAGCTTCAAGCTCAGGAACTGCATATATAAGCGAAGAATCCGATAAAATAAGTCCCTTACATTCAAGATGCCCTCTTACATTTTCTGAATTTCCTATAAGATGACCTCTTGTAATTGATTTAGAATTATCTATGGAAATAGATCTTGCGATCATATCTGCACTACTATTTTTTCCAGAAAGAAATGCCCTTGATCCAAGATCGAACACAGAATTTCCTTTTACATATGTAATACTTTGAAATGATGCTTTTGAATTATCTCCTATACAGTATGCTGTAGGATAGCTTTGAATGGATTTTGCATGACTTAAATTTATATAATTGTTAATGTATTCTCCATTTTCTTCAATAGTTATCGCAGTTCTTGGTCTTACATGAACATTTTTACCCCAATTATGTATCATAGTAAATGTAAGTTTTCCACCTTTTTTAATATATATCTCAGTAACTCCAATATGCAATCCAGATTCCACATGTTCTGGAGTGGTACAACCTGTAATTATATGCAACTCTGCATTTTCTTCAACTATAATAATATTATGTACATTTTGGGTTACATTTTCATCACTAAACATAAGACAGGATTGTACTGGCATCGATTCTTTTACATCTTTTGGAACATGTATAAAGTATCCTTCTGTTAATTCAAGTTCTGCTCTTGCAGTATATTTATCATTTATTTTAACTACATTCCAATAATATTCGCTTAAATCATATCTTTTAAAAGCCTCAGAAAGAGGTAATACAATTGTATCAGAATAAGATTTTGAATACACTGGGTCTTGATTTATTTGAATATACGAACCTATTACACTATCTTCATTAAGGTTAATACCAACTTTTGGGATGGTTTTTTTACTAACTGCATCCAATCTATCAATGTTTAAAATTTTCTCTCTTATATTCGTCTTTGTAGCATAATCATCTAGATTTATATCTTCTCCATATTTCGCAGGAGTTGTTTTAAACTTTTCAGCAATTTCTTTTAATTCGTTACTTCTTTCTTTTGATAACATTGTACACATCCCTCATAACCATCTTTCATTATATGATTTAAAATTTCATTCGGATTTCCAGAACATGAAATCTGTTTATTATACAATACATGCGCCTTATCGACATTTATATATTTAAATATGTGTCCAAGATGGGTAATGATAAGACCAGATACTTTTCTTTCACTAACTTTTTTATTTTTATCCAATATTTCATTTATGACATTTCCTAAAATTTCAATGTTTTCTACATCTACACCACTATCCGGTTCATCAAACATTATAAACTCAGGTTTTTGAGAATATATTTGAAGCATTTCAGATCGTTTTATTTCTCCTCCTGAAAATCCTACATTCATATCTCGTTTTAAAAAACTATCCATTTTCAATGTTTTAATTACTTCATCTACTTCTTTCTCGCCTCTTTTTGAGATTAAATCAAGTAATGAATTAAGTTTAACTCCTGTTATAGCAGGAGGATGTTGATGTATGATGCCAATGCCAAGTCGTGCTCGTTCATCAACTGACATACTTAGAATTTCTTTTCCTTTAAAATATATTTGTCCTTTTGTAACATTATATTTTGGATTTCCCATGATAACATTTACTAATGTTGATTTTCCAGAGCCATTAGGTCCAAAAAGTACATGAGTTTCTCCTTTTTCTATATGTAAATACACATCTTCTAAAATAAGTTTATTTTCAACTTTAACTGATAGGTCATCAATTTGAATCATTTAATTCTCCTTGTTAGGTGTTTTTTGATTTATATTGTATATAAATTATGAATGCATACTATATGATTTGTGAGGATTTAACGAGAAATATCCATTATATTTAACAATTTTTAAAAGACCTTTTTACTTCAGAAGGTCTGAAGCATTATACTCTTAATCCCGATTATAATTTATCATTTTTAATTTTTAGTGTCAAGGTTTCAATCCTTGTTTTAATGGATTACTCTCTTAATCACCTTAAATCTCATAACCTTTTTCTTTCACCTTCACCAAGCAGCTTCATCAATCTATTCCAGATCGTTATATCTTCGGCCTCGTCAGAGATGGACTGAGCCCATCGTTTCAGGTAATCACAATCCAGTCGCATCTTATGTCGAATAATGATTGACCTGGCATCAAGCATATCCTTATCTCGTCCGACAATTATCTTAAAAAGCACCAAATCCTCAGGCGATGGAAAAGAAGCTATCTTATTGACCAACTTGATTCTCTGAACTCTTGTGAAAGCACTTTCCTCAAGTAAGGTGCTGGCAATTATCACATCTGCATAAAAATGACCACGATTCAGCCTAAAAGTACCTGTCTCTTTTACTCTATGCAATTCTCTTTTTATATTCAGCTCAAAACCACTATTTATTGCACTTTCTAAAAGAGTGTGGACATTTTGCTTCTCTACAGAAACAATTAGGTCAATATCCTGAGTCATTCTCGGCTCACCAATAACACTGACGGCAAGACCGCCTATGATTAGATACGGCACCTGCGACTGTTCCATGAAATTGATTACCGCTACATAGAACTCGTCAAGTATATTTTCTCGCACGGCAACCTCTCTTTATTTGCATCGCCAGGGCATACGGATGATCATCGTCACTAAACTTAAACGACCTAAGAAGCTCCGATGAGAGCATCTGCTCAGTAATAGCAGCACTCTCCTCGT
>CAZVBB010000016.1:0-2449 GCA_964625285.1 uncultured bacterium
AAATTTAATAAATACCTCACGGCACATAACTTCAAACTTCTTTCTCGTCTCATCATTTTCGTTAACCGCTTCCTTGGCCGTCACAATCGCTTTATTTCTCTCAAAACCACTGGAATTCATAATAGCATCAAGAGGTGCTTCGCGTTCATTTAAGAAGACTGCCACCAACGCAATTGCCTGTTTTAACTCCTCAATTAATTCCTCTTTAGTTTTGGTAGGATCTGTTTCGTCTGGCCCAAGACCTCCAGTCCTTCCCGTATCCCCAGTGCCTGTAAATGTCGCAAGAGCCTTGCGCAAATTTTTTAAAATACCACAGTAATCAACTATCAACCCGTTGTTTTTATCCTTATTCACTCTGTTAGCCCGAGCAATAGCCTGCATAAGTGTGTGCGCTTTAAGCGGCTTATCCAGATAAAGATTAGCTAAACTTGGCACATCAAATCCGGTAAGCCACATTGCGCAAACAATCGCAATTCGAAAAGGGTGCTCCTCCCTTTTGAAAGCGGAATCCACATCAATTCTAGTTCCATCCGACAGCTCAAATCCATTTTTAATCAATTGCCTATGAGGCTTAATATCAAAACCCCATTTTCTAAACTTATCAACCTCTCCCTGTTCTTCGCTTACAATAACAGCCTTTCTGGTTTCTTTCATCCAGATAAGTTTATTGGCAAGATAATCTTTCTCATCACCAGTAGCCATTTTCCACAATTCATTGACTTCTTCTTCTTTCTGTGCCCAATATTGCTCAATCAACTCATACATCCTTACGCAAGTTAGTTTATCTATACACACAAACATTGCCTTGCCTGTTTCCCACGCAGTTGTGTAGTGATATACGAAATCCTTGGCAATTTGATTAAGCCTCTTTTCTGCTGTAATAATGTGGTAATCGCGCTTTAGTTCCTTTTCTAAGCGTTCCTTAATATTAATATCTGATATCTCAATCTCTTCCAATTTCTCGGCAATACGCTCATTAATATCGTTAGTAGCAACCCCTAACGTTTCCCCTCGGGAATCATAATATAGCGGTACGGTTGCCTTATCCTCAACGGCTCGCTGAAAGTCATATGTAGAGACATAATCGCCAAAAACCTTTAAAGTAATTTCATCATCCTTAAATAATGGCGTTCCGGTAAATCCAATAAAATTAGCATTTGGAAGTGCATTGCGCATATTTAAAGCCAATATCCCATATTGAGTGCGATGTGCTTCATCAGTGATCACAATGATATCCGGGCGTTTAGTGTAGCCTTCTTCGATATCAACATCCTGATTAAATTTTTGTATGGTTGTAAAAACATAGGCCTTATGATGTGTCATTAATTCGACCAAATGCTTACCGCTCGCCGGACGACACGGAGTTTTGTCGTTATCTACCACGCCACAACCAGCAAAAGTTTTATATATCTGCGTATCCAAATCATCCCGGTCAGTACAGATTAAAAATGTGTAATTACCACCTATCTTACGATGAACCTTAGTAGTAAAAAAGACCATAGAATAGCTTTTCCCCGCTCCTTGTGTATGCCAAAATACTCCCAGCTTGCCTTTCGCTCGGGCAGGCTCATTTAAAGCGGTAATAACCTGATTTACTCCTAAATATTGGTGGTTTTTGCAAAGGACTTTTATGATTGTACCGGTACAATCATCATAGACGATAAAATTCTCAAAAATATCCATAAAGTTATTTTTTGAACAAACACCTTTGAGAAGCGTTTCCATATCTACAACACCCAAATCCGATTCCGCTAAACGCTTCCAGTCATGAAAATGCTCATATCCCGCAGTAATAGTTCCCACTTTGGCTTTTGCACCATTCGCAAGCATGACAATCGCATTATGATGGAAAAAATGCGGAATAGTATCTTTATAATCTGCTAAGTTTCTTTCGTATGCCTGTTTAAGGTCTTTATGAATATTCTTGCACTCAATAAATAAAAGAGGAATACCATTAACAAAACCAGCGATATCTATACGCCTTCGATAAAGACCGCCTTGAACCCATAATTCCCGCACAGTCAAAAAATGGTTATTGATAGCTTTTGTATCATCACCAAAATCAAAAATCTTAAGGCGTTCTTTTTTTACTACACCCTGCTCGTCTTGAAATGAAACAAGGACGCCATCTTTAAATAATTTGTACTTATCAAAATTATTGGCAAGTAAAGATTGGCTCTGAGAATAATCTACTACTTGACGCACAGCTTCCTCATAAGCAACTTCAGGTAAATCAGGATTCAGTCTTTCAAGCGCTTGCCGTAAATAACGAGTAAGTACTACCTCCCGGTCAGAATTACGGCCCAACAGCCCCTCGGCGCTATATGTCTCTTGGTTGTAGGCGTACACCGACTCCCACTCAAGCTGATCACGAAGGTAATCAGCTGTTGTCTGTTGTACTAAGGTATCTTCGTTAAAATAAACCATGCTATTTCTGTTTCCTTTTTAT
>CAZVBB010000016.1:2549-13565 GCA_964625285.1 uncultured bacterium
TCAATTGCCCCGCTCATCAGCCGCGGCAAAAGCAAATCCCGCGCTTGAGCAAGTTTCTGATTTTGATTTCTCAAGTAAGAACATTTCTCCAAAAATGGATTAATGATTAACGAATATTCCTCTATAAGTTCCAATTTCGGAAGAATTACTTTTATCTTTTTCAATCCCCCATCACTAAGCGATACTTGTGTTGCCCCAGTAGCATAATTGTTCTTATTTTGAACAAACTCATAAGAAGATAGAAGACCAAACAAGAACGCCAAATATTTTTCATCTGTCGAAAACCCTGCCATGCCAGTTGATAACAATATTCTCTCAAGAAGTTCAGTATTACCTTTATTGAAATAGACTACCTTATCGGTATCCTTCATCCTTGCAAAATAAACCGAGTTTAATCGAGGTGCAACATCTGCCCTGCTCGGCCTATTCTCATAATCAACTTCTTCCCCAGATCCAACCAAACTTGTGCCATCGATCTCTGAGGTTTGATAATATTGCCTTGTATTGATAAAAACTGGAACTCCCCCTTGCGTCTTCTTAAAGATTTTTACTTTTGTTATTGGCAGATAATCCCACCCTGCGGGAATTTGTATTCCATCACAATCCTCAAATTTTGCTTTTTCATATCCCGGAAAACGAAAATATACAAACCACTCACGGAAAAGCAATCGTGCTGCTTCTTCTAAAAGCTGTATCCGCCGCCGGTTGATGTCAATGAAGTTATCGTAGGTGGAAAGAACCATGGATATTTTTTGTTGAGAAGTGTAATCAATTTCTGGGATATCAAAATTTTCTATCATCTCTTTTGTTAGAGCTTTTCTTGTCCCACCTGATCCGGCAAAAGATAACATTCTCGACTGCATCAATGGAGAAATCAAGTAGTACATCAGAAATTGTGGATTAAGGTTCTCTTTATATGTTCTTATTATTGAAACATGCTGATTGACTCTCGCTGGTAATAATGCTTCTGGAACGATGCAACATCTTGCTACAGAATCCCCCGTAATATTTAAAAGAATATCTTTCTTTTCTAACGTTACCCCCTTCATTTTCTGCGCAATATCATTATCAATAAAAGCAAGTCCTTGATTCACAAAGGTACCGTTGTAAACATTTTGGCTTCGAATTAATGCGACACCAGAATCAATATAAACACTATCACCGCCTCTTGGCGTAACTCCGCTTCCAATCTTTTTACAATATGGTTTTAATTTAATCGTCTTTTTCATATCCCTATTTTTAAAATTTTTGTTTTCGTAGAGACGCAAGATTTTGCGTCTCTACATTTTGCGTCTCTACATTTTGCGTCTCTACATTGTCGACACCATGTCATTATTATTTTCCGTAAATAATTCATCCGTTTTCCAATTACCCGGATTATCGATGATATATTGCCGAATGCGATTGAGGTCTTTATCTGTACGTATAATGTGTTCATAAAATCTGGATTGCCATGCGAAGGCAATGTTATTCATTGATGCATATTTTTTAATGCCTATTTTGAATCCACGGATAATTGATGCCAAATTTTTTGATTGCGGACCAAATGTATTTTGTTTTCGTAGAGACGCAAGATTTTGCGTCTCTACATGTTGTGTCTCTACATCGGGGTGATCGATTGCCAAAATTCCATGTATATGGTTCGGCATAATTACAAATTTATCCAATACCACAAACGGAAAATGATTGGGTATTTCCAACCAATAATTTTCGGCAATTTTACCGATTTTGGTCATCTGTAGAGACGCAAGATTTTGCGTCTCTATAATTTCGCCAAAATAAGATTCTCTATTTTTGGTACAAATTGTAACAAAATAATATCCATTTGAAGAATAATCCCACACGGATAAACGTGTTGATTTTATACGATATCGGTTTTTATATAATTCATCACCTAATTTCTTCATATTCCTATCTTCTTAAAATTCCCACCAATTCGTTTAGCCAAATCATCGGCTTTAACGTTCAAGCCTTCAAGCTCTTCATGGATGGTTCGTATAGCTTCCCCAAAATCAAAATCCGGGTCTTCTTCCTCTGGTGATACGCCGACATATCTTCCCGGGGTCAAGCTCCAGTCATTTTCTTTTAGCTCTTCTTTTCCTACTAATTTAACTAATCCTTCCACATCGCGCAGTTCTTTATTCGGAAAACGCTCAATTAGCCAGTCTGCTTGATGGTAAAAATAGCGCGCAATCCTCAACTGTTTAACTGCGATATTACGTGTCTCTTCGGTTTGTCTTTTTAAGCTGGTTATTTCCCTTATATTCCATTCCTCGCTCTCTTTGGCATTGTGCGTGTTAAGACATTCATCAATCAACCTGTTGATAAGCCGAAACATAAACTCGGCTTCTTTTATCAGCTTATTGTTTTCCTCCGCAAACAGTTCCAACTCCTTAACAGCATCAAAAGGTTTGACCTTATCTTTGCTTTGTTTCCTCCACCACGAGAGCTTTTCTTCTGCCAATTTGAAAAATATCTTGCAATTTTCTTTATATGCTTTTACGCAAGCTACGAGCTCCTTTATTGTCTCAGCGGATTTGCTATCTTTGGAAAGTGTAGAGAGAAATGGCTTAACCTGTTTATGCAACTTATCAAATACCTGGTCGTAATCTGCGGCCAAAGGAATACTTTTTACAGCTTCTTCCAACGATTTTGAGATATAACTGATAACTAAATCATGGAAGCGCTTTGTCTCGCCTCGATATAGCCACACAATGGAAAGGATGTTCTGAAGCTGTTCCGGGCTGAAATCATAAATTTTCCGGGTTACCTTTCGATAGATGTTTCTAACATCTATCATCAGAATATGTCCCTTTCTATTTAACGGTGCGGAAAATTTACCCTCACCCCCAGCCCCTCTCCCAGAGGGCGAGGGGAGTTGTTCTGCCATTTGCTTAAGGGTCGCTCTTGTATTGTTTAGAAAGTCCTTATTCTTAATACGTATTACCTGGATACCTTGCGATCGAAGGAAGGTATCTCGCTTATTGTCTTTTTTCTTTCGAGTTTCATGAACAGAACCATCAAACTCAATAGCAAGTTTGACTTCATGGCAATAGAAATCCAAGATGTAATCTCCCAATTGATGCTGGCGCCGAAACTTCAATCCAAAAAATTGACGATTCCTAACCATTTGCCAAAACACTTCCTCAGCAGATGTCTGTTTTTCTCTTAATTCTCTCGCGCGTCCTACAAGCCCACTGAAATCATACCCCCCGCGATATTGACTTAACTTTCCCCCTTCTCCCCCTGGGAGAAGGGCCGGGGATGAGGGTTGATCGGGCTTAGCCCGATCAATAAACCATAGTTCACAAGGCACAGTTCGGGTATAAAAAAAGTTTGACCGAATGGCGATCATTATATCAACATGATCAGTTTCAATAAGCTTTTGACGCACCTTGGCTTCGCTTTTCCCGGCGCTTGAGGCTTGCGAGGACATAACAAAACCGGCACGACCTTTTTCTTTAAGATAGCTATAGAAGTAACTAATCCAGACATAGTTGCCGTTAGAAACTTTCCCTTTTTTATTTACTCCGGGCAGCCCAAAAGGCAGCCGGGGGTCATTTTTGATTTTTTCCGCGTCAATTTCATCCACGTTAAATGGCGGATTAGCCATGACAAAATCAGATTTTTTGTAGAGGTTATGCGGGTCCTCGTAATAGGTTATTGCCTTTTTGATATCGCCGACTAATCCATGCACGGCCAAATTCATTTTAGCTAAATTAATAGTTGTGCCGTTTTTTTCAAGACCGCAAAAGTTAAGTTTATCATTTGGATTTTCATGCAGATTTTCCACAAAACGAGCGCTTTGAACAAACATCCCGCCGCTGCCACAAGCTGGATCCAAAACTGTGCCTCGTTTTGGTTCTAACACATTAGCAATAAGCGATACCAAAGAAATCGGCGTGAAGAACTCTCCGCCATCATGTGCCTTCTGGTCAGCAAACTGGGTAAGGAAATATTCATAGATTCTACCGAAAACATCGCCACTAACTTTCTTTAGTTCCTCTGGATTTAAAGCACGGAGAAGCTCACCAAGAATATTATTATCCAGTTCACGATATTCCTGTTTAGGCAATACCCCTCGCAAGGTTTCATAATCGACCTCAATCGACTCCATCGCATCGATTATGGCCTTTGCACGATCATCACTATTTTTTAAACCTACCAAATAGTCAAATTGAGCCTTTCTCTGTAAAAATATAGCTGATTTTTTGCTAAAATCTTCTTTAGTTAATTCCCGCTTAACACCGCCTCTTGATGGTAAAGAGGCCTCAATTCCGTCTTTTACTGCTAAATAACGGCTATAGGCATGGCGTAAAAATACTAAACCCATAACCGGCATAAAATATTCGTTGCTGGCGTAATTAGAGTTAGCTCGTAGAGTATCCGCCGCGCTCCAGAGCCGTTTTTCAATTGCTTCTATATTTTCAAGTTGTGCCATGAAATTATCCTAAAATAGTATCCCTTTTTCTTTAAAACTAACATAGCCGTTATCAGTAACAATAACGTGATCCAGTACCTCTATGTCGAGAATTGTGCCTGACTGAATTAATTTTTCAGTAAGCTTAATATCTGCCTCTGAAATTTCCATATTCCCAGAAGGATGATTATGCGCTAATATCAATGCCGAAGCAAAAAGTCTAATTGCCGGTTCAAAAACCTCGCGCGGGTGCGCTAACGTTTCCGTTAAAGCACCGATAGAAACAATTTCTTTATGAATAAGCTGTTTGCGAGCATTAAGATAAAGCACTACAAAATACTCTTTTTGTTTGCCTCTCAAATCAGCCAGTTGAGCAATAGTTTCCTTAACAGAAGTAAGTATCGGTAAAGAATCGCTAAATGAACCAACCGCACGCCTACCAAGCTCCATCGCCGCCTTGATAGTAATAGCTTTGGTGTTTTCTAAACCTTTAATAGCAAACAGTTCCTTTTGGTCAACTGCTAAAAGTTGAGAAAGCGGATATTTTTTCAAGACTTCCTTTGCAATATCCAATGCACTCTTGCCGGACCGCCCTGTGCGAATTAAAATTGCAAGGAGCTCTGCATCACTAAGACTTTCCGCTCCCCGTTCAGAAAGTTTTTCTCTTGGTCGTTTGTGTTTTGGTAAGTCTTTTATTTTAGGCATCCTCGCTTTTCCCCTCTTGAATATAATCCTGAAAGATTTCCATCTTAAACATTGCTCCTTGATTTAATAAAACTTTCCAAATCCTGTTGGTTAATATTACCTTCTATATGCGGTGCTTTTTTACTTTATTCATTTGCCTTCTGCGGTTTTAACTCAATCCACCAAACTCCATTCCCATCTTCAGCGCTGCTATAACTTCCAAATAGCAAATAGCCGTCTATGTTCTTATAAAGAGTGAATCTACAAGTGCCAATCTTTCTTGGATCTACTATACCTACTCTGCTATATTCTCCATCAAAATTAATGCCATCCATACTTGTCAATTTCACCTGTTGTTTCTGGCGCTGATATTCATAGTCAATAACAATCTCTCTCCCCTCGTTTCTGATAACAGCGTCCTCAATCTTATCCTTTTCCACTTGTGAGAAATCCGCCCATCCGTGAACACCAATAAACTCCATAAAGCCTCCTTAAACTTTTTCATACCATTAGTTCAGGGGGACACAATATCTATTTCCCTTTCTTCCTGCGTCCTGCTCTCTTCTTTTTAAGCGTTATCTTATAGAGGAGATTCCAATTTTTCTATAAATGTATTATCTCCTTGTGACCGCCCTGCTCACTGACTTCTTTTATAGGAAAATCTACTTCAATAAAGGACTTTTTCATCAAGAAACCTTCTCTGACCTAATCTTTCTCTAATTCGCCCAACATTTTATTAATCAATACTTTAATTTTCGGAACATCTATTTTGGCGGCGTTCCACACGAGTTCGTATTTTATGCCAAAATAAAAATGAATAAGCCTATCTCTCATTCCTGCCATATTTTTCCATGGAGCCTGGGGATACCCCTGTTTAATCTCTTCTGGAATATTTTTGGTTGCCTCTCCAATTATTTCAAACTTTCTTATAACTGCACTTGACCTCATATCGTCATTTTTAAAGTCTTCAAAATTGACTCTCTCCACAAATTTCTCAATCGCTTCTATGGCCTCTAATATGTCTTTTAGGTATATTGTGGCATTTCTCATAGATAAATCGCCTCCTTCAGCACATTCTCCCTGATTTCTTCCCTAATAGCATCAACAGGAACTATGTCTGCCTTTAAATTAAGTTTCTCTTCAAGAAAGTTTGCAAGACCAACGAAGTCAAATAGCGTTGCCCCTTTAAGAAATCTTACAAGAATATCCACATCACTACCTTCACTTTGCTCTCCACGCACACAAGAACCAAAAATCCCCACGATTTCTGCCTTGTATTCTTTTTTTATTTGCTTCTCTAAACTTCTAAGAACTTTTTTAATTCTCTCAATTTGCTTATTCATCATAATCATCTCCTACAACCCATAGATCTTTACTGGGCTACCTTTTCTGCTTTTTCTTCCCAGTCTTTAATGATATACCGCACAATTTCAATTTCTTCACTTGGCTTTAGATTTTCTACTGGATTTTGGATAATGTAAAGCTTAGGTTCTATATCTACTATTACCACATAAAGCCAATATTCATCTTTAAGCCTATTTGCCATAAGCATTCGTTGGGAGTAAGGGCAACTTTCCCTTCTTTAGATCTGGCTTTTACTTCTATGTACCTTACAGTTTCATCAGAGGATACTGAACGAACGTCAAATCCCAGATTTTACATAGAGACATCCTCCGAAATCAGTGGACAAAATCGGGGGACACAATACCTATTTCTCTTTCTTCTTGCCTCCCACTCTCTTCTTTTTAAGCGCTATCTTAACAGGATAATCTGAGTTATAATTGGATTCTCTCCATTCAGCCACTTTGGATTTTAGGATGCTATGCTGCTTTGTCAACTAAATAACGGTTGTATTGTAGTTGCCGACCTTGGTCGGCTATTTGACGACAAATTTAGTTCAAGCCAAGCAAGCTTGGCCACTACATTTAGTTAACAGGGCACTATGCAATGTCATTATAAATTAGATTACTATTTGGCAAGAGAAAGGATGAAATTAACCAAGGTGCGCACCATTACCCCAGTAGCCCCTTTAACCAGGTAGGAGGTTCCCTTTTCGCTCATGTTAGTTCCGGCAATATCTAGGTGAACCCAGGGAGTATCACCAACAAATTCAGCTATAAATTGAGCCCCGATAATTGCTCCGCCGTATTTTCCACCGACGTTCTTAATATCAGCGACATCGCTCTTAATTTGCTCCTTATACCTTTCATGCATTGGCATCTGCCAGATAAGCTCCCCAGCCTCAGCACCAGCGGTAATTACCCGAGCCATTAGCTCCTGGTTATTACCGAAGGCACCACTATATACATCAGCTAGTGCTACTCGCATAGCTCCAGTTAAAGTAGCCACATCAACCATAAGTTTAGCACCGTGCTTCTTGGCATAGCTTAAGGCATCAGCCAACATAAGCCTCCCCTCGGCATCGGTAGAGATAATCTCAATAGTCTTACCATTCATTGCGGTTAGAATATCACCTGGTTTCAGAGCACTACCGCCGGGCAAATTTTCTGCTGCTGGAATGATAACCATAACATTAATTTTTGGTTTAAGTTGGGCAATGGCAGTTATTGCCGCCATAACCGCAGCCCCGCCAGCCATATCTCCTTTCATCGCAGCCATTCCCTCTGATGGCTTTATTGAAATACCGCCAGAATCAAAGGTTACTCCCTTACCAGCTAAGGCAACATCAATTTCAGTAGAATCGCCCCCCCGATAATGCAGGACAATGAGTTTAGGTGGCTGGCGACTTCCCTGTGTCACCCCTAATAGTGCCCCCATCCCCAACTCTTGCATCTGCTCCCGCTCAAGAACACTAAGTTCAAGCCGGTAAGTCTCAGCCAACTTGGCTGCTATCTCAGCCATATAGCTGGGTGTCATATAGTTAGCTGGCTCATTGACCATATCACGAGCCAGGTTAGTCGCCTCAGCTAATATCCTTCCTTTATTACATCCTTGTTCTAAAATGGGAAGATTAGCCTTGTCATTGCCTACTATGGTAAGTTGCTTAATCTCACCATGCTCAGCTTTCTTGGTTATATGCCGACGAAATGAGTAGACGCCAAGCAGGGCGCCCTCAGTTACGGTTTGAGCTGCACTCTCCATGCTTATGCTGGCTATCCCCGCCCCTTGAGGGATAGTGGCAATGTTATCTACTCCCTTCTGCCGCAAAAGCCGACAAGTCTCAGCCACTACCCCACGAACCTTATCCTGAGATAGCTCTTGTTGCTTGCCCAAGCCGGCAATCATCACCCGGTTTGTCGGCAACTTACCCAGGCTATGAATAATGGTAATCTCATTAAGTTTACCCTTAATCTCACCCTGGCTAATAAGCTGAGAGATAGTCCCATCTAACGCCTTATCTATATTAGCCATATCATCATCAAGACATTCCATCCCCTCAAAAAGGTTCACTATGATAGCACCAGCTTTAATCTTGGTAATGTCACCAATTATGACCTTAATCTCCACCTCAAATCTCCTTTCAGCTACTTATGCTCCGGTTACCTATTCAATACCCAATTCCTGAAGCTTGGCTAAGGTAGGTGTAACTGAAACAACTTAATATCATCATTGCTTGCTGTTATATTAAGAATTCAAGTTCCAAGTTCCGGGGCACCATACTCAATTATTCTCTTTTTAGTCCGGATTTCTTCTTTTTTAAGTTTCTTCCCGTAACCTTCTCTATTTTTTCAATAAATTTTATTCCACCTTCTTCTGGTTAAATAGCTATACCCGCTTTATATTTTTTCTTTCTTTTCATTTTTATCCTTTTTGATCATCTTCTCAAATATTGAATTAAACAAATTAAGTGTTTCATCTATATCAAACTCCTCTGTTTGCTTAGGACTAATTACTGGAAATAATTCATCTTCTATCTTTCCCTTAAGTCGCGAAATTTCCTCATCGCTTCTGCCAAAGTTTGTCCTATAGCAAGATAGATTATCAGAAAAGTTATCCTCTCGTAACTTTTGTTTAAGTAGTTTTATGTAGTCTTTACCAAGGAAAATAAATTTTGCATCGTAGAGATATTGCAAATCAAATAAATCCCTTGAAGCAATCTCTTCTCTTGTAATCATAGCCCTGGTTTTTTCAGCTACGAGTTCCTTAAATTCTAAACACAAAACAATACCAGCAGGAAATAAGTATTCATCTGTAAAAGGGTCTTTAAAAATATGATCGATTGACTTCTTCTGAGGTTGCAATATCGGGTTATTTCTTTGACTTACTTCCAATGTAAGGATACCTTTAGTATTAGTAATAATTGAATCATACTCAAAGCTAAAGAAATACTGAGTTGATAGATTAGCCCCCTTGCCTCGCTTATCTTTACATACCAAATTTGATTTTTTACAAATCTCATCTAAAACGTCTCTTAGAAAATCCATACCCTTGCTTCGCTCTTTTCTAGCAGCAAGAGGCTTTTTGATGATACTAATAAAATCCAAATCTTCGCTCATCCTGTAATGACCCAGGTATACTTTATTTAAAGCAGTTCCGCCTTTAATAACCAGCCTATCCTGACAAAATTCTTCAATGGCTATCAGAAGCTTATTAAGATAATAATCCTTCTCTATTATGTAGGTAGTAAAAGGATACTTGCCAGCTAATGCATTAATGAGATCTTTAAACTTGGGTTTATTTTCTTCAAGCCTTATTTCAGCCATTAATAATCAACTTCCATTTTTTGTCAATTTTACCTTTCCTGGATTTAGACTCATATAACGGACTTAATGTATTACTTTTAGTTATTGATTTAATGAGAGCCCTAATAGCCTCTTCTTTTATTCGTAAATTTGATAAGCAATATCCAATACGTTTTCTAGTTGCGATATTAGGGAACTTGGCAGCATATCTTATAAATTTATCAAGGTTTATCTTTCTAATTTCGCTCTTCATTAACCTTAAGGCTTCTTTTATAGAGCCAACGGGCTTAAAATTATAGATAAGGTCTACAAGAGTTCTTTCTTTATCACTTATCCTAATATATCTGCCATCAATCTCTAATGTAGTTAAACCATATAATTTATTCTCATTTATTTTAATAAATTTATAACTTTTCCCATCTACAATTTTCCTTTTAGAAAACCTCGTATTTAAGATAAATGTAGTCTGAGGAATTTGCGGAGTGAAACCATAAAAATTAAACATATTGTTATACCCAATATAATAATCTCCTCCATCCATTAGGGCATCCGCGATTATAAATTCGTTTTCACTCCACTCCTGGTAAGGGGCCCTGATAGGTATAACTAAGTATTTAGTCCTGGCAAGTTGCTTCAAGCGGCCTTTTTCGGTAAGATCTGAAAGGAGATAGTCAACCTTTTGAGCGTTATTCCTATAAAGCATCAAAAGATACTTGCGAGAAAGTACTCTTATACCTTCATATTCTAACCGTGATATTAACGCTATCTCTTCTTTTGAAATAGATGCGTATTTTCTCATTGCTATTTTCTTCCATTAACTTGACATATTGTCAAGTTGTTTAAACTAATTAACAACAATTTTGCTATACTCCTTCTTGTTTGTCAAGTTATTTATCAAGAATTTTCGCCATCAAAGAACAAAGGAATTTTTTCCCTAATCTTTGATCTCGGAGCTAAAGGAAACTGAAAACACCGAAGGTGGCTGAAGTCCGAGCACAGAGAGTGCTGGGTGGGTGGGTGGGTGGAGAAGGAGATTCGGCTCTCTGCTCGACAGAAGCGTTAAGCATCTTTATTAAGGGCAGAGGTGGACAAAGACGACATATTAACTACTTTGCTTAGCAGAACCAGAGGACACAGCCAGCCGAAGGCTGACAAGCCGAGTTGTACTCATTTAACCCGTATTTTAAAAACGAATAAAGCGTATTGTAAAGCGCAAGTATTCAGTAAACCCCGTCATTATTTGTAGTGGCAAAGCTTGCTTTGCCTTTA
>CAZVBB010000017.1:0-12826 GCA_964625285.1 uncultured bacterium
AGTTAAAGGTTATTTCAATGACTTTGATGCCAAATTTCTCTTGACATTATAAGTTTCCTTATGTTACACTGTTCCTGTGAAGATTAAAGATAAGATTGAATTTTGGGAGCTCCAACGTAGCCTTGGGTTCGAGTTTTCAAGGTATATATTAGCCCATCCCGAATTCGCTGAGCGCATTCCGCTTAATGCCTTGATTGTTTTCCAACTTAAGGATAATCCAGGATTTAATGAATGGGTAATAAGAATAGCAAAGGCCCATAAAGAGCCCGACCAACCAGCGATAATCATAGAAGTAGAAAAACTTCTTCCGCCCCTGGAGTCAAGATTGGTCAATCCTACATTACAAGAAACCTTACACATTTAAGTCTATTTTTGTTCAGCTCTATTAACCTTCGTTTACAGTATTTCTTCGATACCTGCTCAACTTTAATGGCAATGTCATCAGAGGTTGAATTGTTGAAATAATGTTGAAGCGTTGAATTGCTTACTTTATTCTTCTGCATCTTCTTAACTCCTCACTCCCTACCACATACTTCTGAAATCTACTTCTTGGTTTATCAGGAATTGTCCTTCTTAGATAACCTTTTTTTAATAAAGGATTTAAAACTTGATAAATAAAATTCTTTCTATCTTTAAGACCTAAGAAGTTCATAATTTCTTTTAATGTATGAGGTTTTTCGCAGAATTTCAAAACCCTTGCTATTCTATCCCTAATCTCGACTTGTGGGGTGACATGTGGGATGACTTGCGGGGTAACTTGTTCTATAGGATAAGGAAAAATTATAGTAAATGTGTCATTTTTCTCATCATTAATCCATTTTATTCTGGGGAAACCTTTTTCTCTTAAAACCAGGATTTCCGTCTTAAAACCTGTCCCTTTTGTCTCTGCCCAGCCTAAATCGTAAAAAACAGGAGCAATTAAGGCATTACGAAGTTCTGAGCCTGGAGTATCAAAAGTATTGGGATCTTTTAGAGAATAACCGGGGTTATAAAACTCAATTCTATTATTATAAATTCTTATTTGAGAGGGTGAGGGATGAAAATAATTTTGGTGCATCAAAAGATTACTCAATGCTTCCCTTAAAGCTTTTTTGAAAGGGTCATCTTCTACACGAGTGAGGTTCTTATCTAACTTAAAAGGAGTAAGGAACAATCTATTTAAAATATCCAAGGATTGGCTTCTTAAATTTATTAGATTCCCTTGAAGGTCGACAGATAAAAACGGGTCTTTATCTTTCCCCCACTCAGTTCCTTTTATCCGGATAACATCAATTCTGAAATGAGAAAAGAATCTTTTTATTAAATTGGACTTGCCAAAAAGCAATAAACCAGCAATGGTTAAATGTTTAGAATCTTTGGAAAGTAGATTGTAGGCTTTAAGTAATTCTTTATCTTTTAAATAGATTTCTTTTGCATCTTCTTTATGAAGTTTTCTTAAGTTTCTAAAGATAGAGAGAGTGTTCTTATCTATATCAGATAAAGAGGTTTCTTTTAAAGCTTGGGCATCGGGAGAAGTTAATCTCTCTTGATAAAACCCCTGCAAGTCTTTATCAGTTAATCTAATATCTGCAGAACCAACTCTCTTGTATCCTCCTTTTGAGGATCCGGCATCTTTTATAAAAATAGGTTTTTCGTATCTTAAGGCTTCCTCTATTTGGATTACGACAAAGTATTTGGTTTTTTCTTTTATAATCTGAGGTTTTACAATGGGACAGAAATTGAATTTTTCACCGACTGTAGACACTAAATCATCTACTAATTTTTGAGGTTTTTTTACTCCCTGCTTTATTATTCTGTTTTTCTCTTGTTTTATTCCTAATATAATAACTCCACCATTAGTATTAGCAAAGGAGGATATGGTTCTATAAATGCTTTGAGGAAGAGCTTCTTTTGCTTCTTTGTATTCAACCCTTGCAGTTTCAAAATCTTTAAATTCTATTTTTTTTATGTTTTTATTGCCCATGCTTCGTGTCCATGAAAAGTGAAAAGTTAAAAGTTATTTCAATGACTTTGATACCAAATTTCTCTTGACATTATAAGTTTCCTTATGTGACTGGCCCTTTTTGTGTTCAGTATCATTGTAGCCAATTCCACCCTTCACTTCTAATTTTAGCTCTTTTCTATCATACGTTATTAATTCCAAAAATTTCGTTAGTTAACTTGTTGCAGGCAACAAAAACTTCCTCAGCTGATGCTAAAGCTTCTTTAGCGTCCTTTTCACTAAAAACTTCTGACGCCGGTTTAAACTCCGCTTCATAGCCATATAAAGCAGGACCTCTTTTCTTGCTCAAATCCAGCGATATATCCATAAACTTCTGTATTTTAGATGAAAACCAATCTGGAATCTTTTCTTTTGCTATTTTAAGAGCTTTGCTTACATCATGCTCTTTGGGATATTCTATTGCAATACTTCTAAGAACGGCTTTTAGACATAATTCAACACATTCCTGCGCCCTTCTTACCGTTATTGGATAATCTTCCTCATCAAATGCTGCCTTGCTTTCTCTAAAACAACTTCTTGCTCTCTTTATGTAATCCAGAGCCATCAGCTTAGTATTCATAGCTCCACTTCCTCTCCCAACCTCAAATCTGGCTTCAATATCCAGAACCATGAATCTCCTGTCTTGACCTTCCTTGCTCCTAATTCTTTCAATCTCTGCCTAATCTTGGCAAACTCTTCTTCTAAAATACCCGTATCATAGAAAATTACAGCATCTGTAGTTAAATCCAATAGTATGGGTGGATGAGCTCTTAGCTCTTCGGGTGTTAATATTATCTCTCGAATGCTTGGGTGCCATCCAAAAACATCTTCAAATTTTGTGTACTCCTTTGTCTTCGACAAAACTTTTTCTACTTTTATCGTTTGTTTCAGCCTCTCCCCAAAAGAGAGTTTTTCTAAGCCCTTAATGACAATTAAAAAGTCAATATCACTTCCAGGGAATTTTGCCTTGCTTCTTGCAAAAGACCCAAAAACTGCTGTGGATAGTAAATCACTTCCGAAAGATTCTTTTAAGAGATTTACATAACGATTTAAAAGAGACTTTGTTATACTCTGAATATCTGTCTTCATTGTCTCTCCTTGACCTTAGGGATAGTCCATAAGTAATTTTAGAATTGTAGTTTTACCTGCTCCATTTAGACCAATAATACCCGGCGTCTCTCCTTTTTTTACTTAAAACGAGACATCATCGACTGCCCAGAACTCCCCTGACCTCAATGTGTCAGAACGAGGAGTGAGACCAAGGGTGCTTCGGGCTATGTCGGTAGCACCATAGAGCATAAGGTATTTCTGCCGATATTAACACCAATAACTGTTCCGGCATCCAAAATACCTATCAATATGAAACCGCCATTGGCATTGGAAAACGCAGAAACTGCCTGACCGATTTCTTCTTTAAGTCTTAGAGATTCCTTAAACTCTAAACTTTCATTTTCTCCTTTACATATTAATTTTAGCAGGCTATTCATTTTATAAACATTCCGCTCAAATAAAATTTCACCGGAGAATCAATAAAGTCACCGATATCTGCAAAGTCAACTATGGAGTCGAATTTTTTATAGTATAGAGTATAAAACTTCCCTTACTACTAAAAATTCCTATCAGTAAGAAACGGTTATGACGAACTCGCCTTAGCGGGTGAGAAATTTTCTTGCAATATATGAACAGGATGTTTCTTTACCCCCACAGTCTCAATGACCGGAGTTTCTATCCTGTAGCCATTTTGTTATTGCCTCGGCAAAGTGATATAACTCACCCAGGTTTTGCAACCACCCATAGACCTCATTCCAGTCAATCCCAAGATATTCATGGACTAAAACATTGCGAAATCCAGCGATGGGAGCAAATTTCTTGGCAAACTCGATAGGCAATATATCTACCTCGCCAAGTCGTAAGATAGCCTCATAATAATCCCGTGGTTTTTCCAAATCTTCCAGGGAAATAATCCTGTTAGCCATATCAATACAGCATTGCGCGGCTACCTCAAGATTCCTTTCTGCAATAGCCCGCAGTTTTGGATTCTGAAGAAATTCATTGACTGGTTTTCCTTTAAGTGATTCAAGTTCGGTCAAACATTCTTTCAATCTGTCTAAGCGTCTTTCTACTCCGCTGAATTCTGGCGGCATCGTTACCCTCCTTTATTAAATCTTCCCGTTGTTTGTGTAAAACTGGCCGGTAATCAAAATACTCGCTTAGTGTGTTTGCCTCAAATTCTACTTTAGAGAAGTTATCCTTTCTATAGAGAAGTTTTCCCTCTAAAATTATATTATACTTTAATTCAATCGGAGCATTATTAAGGACCACAACATCTACTCGTGCGCCATCTAACGACATTGCCAGTTCATGAGCAAGTCTGTGTTTTTCCTCATGTGGCACAGCAGCACTAAAGAGCACAGCAAAATCATAATCGCTCATCTGACCAATATTGCCCTTAGCTCTTGAGCCAAAAATGTAGGCTAAAAGAATAGAGAAGCTGGCCTTCTTTCGGGTAGCTAACTCAGCGAAATAATTCTGGACTTTCTCAAGTTCCCCTTGAAAATTTTTCATCTTACTCCCATAAATCTATGAGCAAAAGTTTTAATAATTTGACTCTTCTCCAGAAAGTGTAGTTATTCACATTCTTCCCTCCCTTGCCACTGGCACTGCAGCCAAGCAGCACTGTTTCACCGTGTTTCACATAAGTATTCAGTAAACCCCGTCATTATTTGTAGTGGCAAAGCTTGATTTGCCTGTCCGCCACAGGCAGGCCTTTAATGCCGAGCAAGCTCGGTCACTACATCGATAACGATATAGACTTAACTCAAGTATTTACCAGCCAACGGTGTTCTACTAGAGTATTTACGTGAAAACCATTAAGTATTAAACTGAGAACTGTTTTAAAATCCATGATAGTGCTCCTCACAACGACGTCTGTGTCCTCAGATATTGGATTTTCTGGTAGTTAAGTTACAAATTCAAGATAATTTTCTCTGCTAATTAGCTCGTATTTTGAATTTTGATAAGTTTTTAACCAATCCTTCGGTGGCTTGACATTTTTACTCTTCCATTTCATCTCATAGCCGTAAAGAGTCCCACCTCTTTCTTCTATAAAATCTATTTCTTTCCGGTCATAGGTTCTCCAAAAATAATTATTAGCAATTATCTGAAGATATTCCCGTTTTTTTATTCTCTCGATTATAATGTAATTTTCCCAGAGTATTCCAACATCATCTCTCAATTGTAAAGAATTAAAATTGTTAATAAGAGCATTGCGAATGCCTGTATCATAAAAATAATAGCGTGAATTTTTGCTTATTTCCTTGCGTAAATTTCTGCTAAAACCTAGCAGGCGATAAACTACGAAAGTTTTTTCTAACAAATCTAGATACCTTTCAACTGTATTTTTGCTAATTCCTAATTGCCTTCCAAGTTCATTATAAGATACCTCTTTGCCTATCTGAAAAGCCAATAACTGCAGGAGCCGAACAATTTTATCAGAATGCTTTAATCCATTTAACTCCAAAATATCCTTATACAAGTGCGAACCTACAATTTCTTTAAGGTATCGCTCCTTTTCTTTATTATCATTTGTTATAACCACTTCCGGATAAGAACCATAAATAAGGCGGCCTTCTAAATTCACATCAACCTGAAACCTCTCCTCAACCTGCATTATATCCATTTGAGCTAAAGGAAACATTTTTATAATATATTTTCTGCCGGTTAAAGGCTCCCCAACATTTCTTGCTAAATCAAAAGATGAAGAACCGGTAGCTATAACTTCAATTCCTTTTATATGGTCTATAATAATCTTTAAATTCAAACCTATTTTTTCAATTCGCTGAGCCTCATCAATTACTAAAAGTTTGTTTTTACCAATAAAACTTTTGAGTTTTTCAATTGATTGACTGCTGAGATATTCCTGAACAGTGATATCATCACCACTTACTAGCAGATATTTTTTATTTGAACTCTCAAGAAACTTTCCCAGCAAAGTCGTCTTTCCGCATCTGCGAGGACCATAAATAATAATTACCTTGTTCGGAGAAAGAGCTTTCTTTAAATTATTCAATTGTCTTTGCGGAATATACACAATTAAAATCCTTAATTTCGTCAGTGAACTGACTATATTTTATATAATTTAGTCCACAATGTCAAACCCATACATCTCTGACTTGGGAAAGTCCCCTATGCCTTATCAAATCCTTTCAGCTATTTTGGTCTGGGCAAAGTAAAAGACTCTCCAGCCAAGCAAGAATATTACTATCGCAAAAATCGCCGAATATAGATATCCGGAAGGGGCATTCATTGCCCCTCGCAGAACCAAATCTCTCACTCCATTGACCAAAAAGTTGAGAGGATTCCAGGCATTAATGTATTCAAAAGCCGTTGCTTGCGGTGCCTGAAAAAGAATAGGAGTAAGAAGCATCAGAGCAGTCATTATAATTCCCATTACATTGGGAATATCCCTCAACACTCCAGCAGCCAGTGATAGAATAAAGCCCAACCCCAGAGTTAGTAAATAAAGGGGAAGAAGGGCTAAGAAGGCTAAAAAGATACCCTGGACACTGGGGGTGATACCATACCACAAGAAAAGAGCCACCAGCACAGGAATCATAATGAGCATTCCAACAATGGCTTGGGCAGTAGCAGCGATAACGAGAGAGATTTTGGGGAAGTTTATCTTGACCACCATAGAGCCGGCGTTAATGATGGAGTTGCTTGCCGCAACAATTCCCACCGAGAAGAGATTCCAGGCTGTCAACCCCAACAGGGCATAGACAGGATAGGGAACGGGGATTTCGCCAATCTCTAAAACCCCAGCCCGATTGAGAATGACGAATATCCCTGCCGTGGCAAGCGGCATGAGAACCGCCCAGGCTATCCCCAGGACTGATTGCCGGTAACGGGCGCTGAAATCCCGCAGGAAAAGCCGCCAGATAAGCTCACGGGCGCTGAGTAACTCCCGAAACATCAGAATGACATGGCGAAATGGTCCTGAGATTCCTTCAGGCAAAGGACCTGAGGGCGTATATTTAATTGAGTACAATTCAATACTCATAAATGCTCTTCATCTTTCGGTTCACGGTTCACGGTTTACAGGTTTATTTTCAAGCTCTTAAGTTCATCTTCCAGGAAGAAATGGACGTTTAAGGCACGAGCCCACTTTCTTAAATACCCAAAATCTATTTTATCTATATTTTCTATAATCATATCCCTTACATCTTCAATATCCCTCTCCCTTCCAGTCTGCAATTTTATAAGAGTCAGATCTTCAAGGGAGATAACATTAAGAACCATTTTGTTAAACCTTATCTTTCTTGCCCTGGCCAATATATTCTCTTGAAACTTATTGCCTGCGATAAAAAGGTCAATATAAATCTTGTATTTAGCATAACAAAGAGTGATAAAGGAAAGTCCCTGTATAGACTTAATCGGCTCCTTTTTATCATACTTGAACCCCAATTTTCCCAGAACACGCAAAAAATCTTCTATTCGCTCTTTTTTGATAGAGATAATGCCATCTACATCATAGGTGGCCCGGGGTCTGGCATATACACTAACAGCCATACCCCCCATAAGGACAATCTTTATCTTGTGCTCTTTACATACTTTCAGTAGTTCACTCAACACTACGAGCAGAATATTCTTTATCACTATTCTAATCTCCCTATCTTCTCTAATATAATTTTATCTCTTCTCAAATGCTCGCTTCTTATTCTTTTCAGTCTCTTTTTTAATTCCTTTTTTGACATTGCGCTTTCCATCAATCCTGACGAAAATTCACATAGGTCAATCCATATATTAATTTTCTCTTTTGTAGTCAGCTTTGTGTTGTGTTTCATAAGAAAACCCCTTAACCACAGATAAACACGAATAAAATTGGCTCAAGCCTCTACTCTCTCTCGTATAAATTCACGCGTCTTCTTCATTATCAAGACACTTTCTCGGGATTCCTCTATGGTCGCCTTTTCACCCGGATAACAAATTAATTTTTCTATTTTCATTTAAACATAAGTCCTTTTATACCACTCAATCGTATTTTTAAGTCCCTCTTCAAAGGATATGCTTGCTCTCCAGCCCAACTCTCGGCTTATTTTAGTGGTGTCTAAGGCATAGCGCCGGTCGTGGCCTGGACGGTCGGCGACAAAAGTAATGAGGGAGCGTGGTTTACCCATTATATTAAGAATACAATGCACCAGCTCCAGATTAGTTTTCTCGCAGTTTCCACCAATATTGTATATTTCACCTATCTTACCTTGTTGGATGATAAGGTCAATAGCTCGACAATGGTCTTCTACATAAATCCAGTCCCTCACATTTAGTCCGTCGCCATAGACAGGGATTTCTTTGCCTTTTAGGGCATTGGTGATAACAACTGGGATAAGCTTTTCCGGAAACTGGAAGGGTCCATAATTATTGGAGCAGCGAGTGATGATGACTGGCAAGCCATAGGTATGATAATAGGCTCGACATAAGCAATCGGCGGCTGCTTTGCTTGCAGAATAAGGACTGTTGGGTAAAAGAGGTGATTCTTCTGTAAATTTACCTCGCGCTCCTAATGAGCCGTAAACCTCATCGGTAGATACCTGGAGAAAGATTGGTGAGCGGTAAGTGGTAGGTGGTTGGTGGGTTTTTGTATCCCAGTGGTTGCGGGCAGCCTCAAGAAGGACTTGAGTTCCTTCAACATTGGTCTTTATGAAGGGTGAAGGGTCAAGAATGCTTCTATCTACGTGGGATTCAGCAGCAAAATTGACGCACACGTCAATTTTGAGTTCCTGGCTCTTAGATATTAGCTCTTGGGAAGAAAAATACTCGCTGGAGAAGAGAGAGTTGACGAGCTTGCGGTCGCAGATGTCGCCTTTGATGAAGAAGTAGCGTTTACCACCATAGCAGCTATCCACATCTTTGAGATTTTTCAGATTGCCTGCATAGGTCAATTTGTCCAGGTTGATGACAACCACGTCATCATGATTTTTAAGTATATATCTGATAAAATTGCTTCCGATAAAGCCGGCACCACCAGTCACCAGAATGGTTCGTGGTGAATGGTTAGTGGTCCGTGGATGAGTCATAATTGAGCCTCCTTGAGAGAAGGAAACATGGCATCTCTAACAGAGATGATGGGTTGCTCAATAGGCCAGTGGATACCGATCTCCGGATCGTTCCAGATGATTCCTGTATCATGCCCGGGGGCGTATTCCTCCGTTACTTTATAGATAACATCGGCCTTTTCGCTTAATGTGCAAAAACCGTGAGCAAAGTCAGGAGGAATGTAGAGCATTTGCTTGTTTTCTGCTGAAAGGGTAAGCCCAACCCATTTGCCATAAGTCGGCGAGCCTTTGCGAATGTCCACCGCCACATCAAATATCACACCTCGGATAACCTGCACCAACTTTCCTTGCGCCTTAGGATAACGCTGATAATGAAGACCGCGAAGAACCCCTTTTATAGAGCAGGAATAATTATCTTGAATAAAGCGCTCTTTGATGCCAAAGGCGGCAAAATCAGAATATTTGTAAGTTTCCATAAAAAAGCCGCGATTGTCGGGAAAGACTTCGGGTGTAATTATGATAATTTCAGGAATAGCGAGCCTCTCAAATTTAAACGGCATTAGTTCTCCAATACCTTTTTCAGGTAATCGCCGTAACTGCTGTTGCCGAGTGTTGCTACCAACGTTTTTAGCTGTTTCTTGTTAATGTAGCCGAGATTATAGGCAATTTCCTCAATGCAGCTTATTTTAAGCGCTTGTCGTTTTTCAAGCGTGGCAATGAACTCCCCGGCTTCCAGCAGGCTTTCATGTGTGCCGGTGTCAAGCCAGGCAAAGCCTCTTCCAAGGAGCTCAACTTTTAATTTTCCATGTTTAAGATAGGCTTGATTTATGGAGGTAATCTCCAATTCTCCTCTTAAAGAAGGCTTTAGTTTTTTTGCAATTTCCACTACGCTCTGGTCATAAAAATAGAGTCCGGTAACAGCATAGTTTGATTTTGGCTTCTCTGGCTTTTCCTCAATAGAGAGCACTCTCCCCAAATTGTCAAATTCTACAACTCCATACCGTTGGGGGTCACTTACATAATAGCCAAATATCACTGCTCCTCTTTTGCTTTGCACCGTAGATACAGCTCCCTTTAAAATTTCTGGCAAGCCATGACCATAGAAAATATTATCTCCCAGAATAAGACTGACGCAGTCTTTTCCGATAAAGTCTTCACCGATAATGAAAGCATCGGCTATCCCTCTGGGTGATACCTGTGGGGCATAATGAATTTGCAGTCCTAACTGTGTTCCATCATAGAAAAGTTCCTTAAACCGCGGCAACTCCTGTGGGGTGGAGATAATCAATATTTCCTGGATACCAGCAAGCATTAGGACCGATAGTGGATAGTAAATCATTGGCTTGTCGTAGATAGGCAAGAGCTGTTTTGTGATTGCCTGAGTCACTGGATAAAGCCTGGTGGCTCTTCCCCCGGCAAGAATAATTCCTTTCATTTATTTTTCTCCGTCATAAACTCTTTCAGAGACTCCTTCCAATGTGGCATAATGTCAAGCCCCCGGAGCTTTAGCATGTGATTTTCCAGCACTGAATTTCTGGGCCGTCTCGCCAGGCGTGGGAATTCCTCAGTGGTTACTGGCCTTATGGTTATAGGTTTTAGGTTCTGGGTGTTAGGGTTTTTGAAGATCTCCAGGGCAAATTCATACCAGGTGCAGCTTCCTTGAGAGGTGCAATGGTAGGTCCCATATGATGTAAGAGGGACGAGCTTTTTAATCTGCCGGGCGAGGTCTACAGCATAAGTTGGAGTGCCGCGCTGGTCGTTAACCACTTGAATTTCTCTGCCTTGCCGGACGAGATTGAGCATTGTTTTGACAAAATTTTTCCCACCAAATCCATAAAGCCAGGCGGTGCGAATGATAAAAAACTTTGTAACTATCTCTTTCACAAAGTTTTCCCCCAAAAGCTTGGATTTTCCATAGACGTTAATAGGATTAGGCTCGTCAGTCTCCAGATAGGGGTCTTTTTTTGCACCACTAAAGACATAATCAGTGCTGATATAGAATAGCCCGGCATCAATTTCTTCAGCAACAATAGCTACATTTTTAGTTCCCACCGCATTGACGTTAAAGGCTTTGTCCTGCTCGCTCTCACAGCCGTCAACATCGGTAAAGGCAGCGGTATGGATGATTACATCTGCTTGAGCCTTTTTAATAAAATTTCTCGTTGCTTCAAAGTGCGTGATATCAAAATCGGCCCTACTGGCTGGGATTATTTGATAACTATCGCTTAATGCCTTCACGAGCTCCGAGCCAAGCTGTCCATTAGAGCCGGTCACTAAAATGGTTGTAAGCATATTTCCTGCCAGTCATCAGAGCGCCGTTCAGGGTTTTGGGTTTTGGGTTCTGGGTTCACCGTTCTGGATTCTGAACCTCTGAAACTTTGAACCTTTGAATCCTTGAACCTGTAGACCCTTTTTCTTAACCTTTCTTAGGAATAAATTCGGAAACGTTTTCCAAGAAGTCTCCTATCACACTGCGGAGCTCTTTTATCTCATTCAGTCTTTCAACATATATCATAGCCGTCTTCTTATCTGTTGCATTGAATTCTTTCTTGCCTTCGTTAATCAGCTCGGACATTTTGTCTATGGCATTCATGGTGTTATTCATTCTGCGCTGTAGACCATCTTTCAGGCGATTGAGCACTATCTTCAATATATCTGACTCACTCTTATAGTGGTCCCTGCGTGAACCCTTGACCCATACTTTCCGAACTGCTCCCCACCTTTCTAACTCGCGGATATTGACACTGACATTCCCCTTGCTTATCCCAAGAATTTCGACCATATCGTTCAATGAAAGCGGCTTATTACTCAGGTAGAGAAGAGCATAGAGTTGACCAACTACCTGGCTCAGACCAAGACTCATGCTCAACTGCCCCACTGTCTCAATAAAGCTATCTCTGACTTTTTCCAATTCTATATTCATAATTTTAATTGTTTAGAACTTACTAAACATATTGTACAATCATTACCTGTAGTTGTCAACAAAAAAATTTTGAGTTTGCCTCTACTGTAAATATTCAGTAAACACCGTTCAAGTAACTATACGAATTAACCCAACGATCTAAACACACTAAAATTACAATATACAAACCACAAATTACAAACAATATACAATACCAAAATTACAATGACCAAAACAGTATGTTTTTCTCATCAAGTTTGTAATTTCGGTCATTTGAATTTGTAATTTGTTTGTGATTTGTAATTTGACACAAAGTGTCTCACTTAATTCAAGGTTACAGAGAATTATAGCCGTGATGGGAGTTTGTAATTTATCCATTGTACTTCACTGAGGATTTACTTCTACTTGCTAACTTCAGCAGATTTCTTCGTAATTTGAGTAGTAGATAATTCCATTACTTGAGCTACACTTTAATTTGTGCTTCCCTTGAAGGTATACCAGATGAGCAAGGGTCTCTCCGAGGGCAAAGCGCTTTTCCTGAATGGAGAGGTTTTCTCCAAAGAGCTTTAGGCAAATATCGTAGGCAGTGACTTTACCTCGAACAAAGGAGAGTGCTTTTTTTAACCGCTGGTGATGGTGCTTCTCAAGCTCATTAATTCTCTCTATGACATTTGTAAAAGAGGGTCCATGCGCTGGAAAAACCAACTTTGGGTTAAAAGTTTTCACTTTTTTCAGAGAGGAGAGATAGTTATTTAGCGGGTCAGGGTTAGATTCTGGCCAAACGCTGATATTAGAAGTAATATGGAGAAGCAGGTGATCTCCAGAAAACATAATGCCATTCTCTTTACAATAAAAGCAGAGATGGCCATCGGAGTGGCCGGGGGTGTGAAT
>CAZVBB010000018.1:0-12704 GCA_964625285.1 uncultured bacterium
ATCTGCGCCCATCCTGATCTAACCCCTTGGGGTGCCTGTCGGCTATGCATTGTTGAAGTTGAAGGTTTAAGGGGGTTACCAACAGCCTGCACAACTTTAGTTGTCGATGGAATGAGCGTCAAGACCAAGACCGCGCAAGTCAACTCAACGCGTCGCATTGCTATGGAGCTAATGCTCGCCAGCCACCCGGATGACTGCTTGAGGTGTACTCAAAACTTAAACTGTGAATTGCAAGCAATAGCTCAATATTTGGGCATCACCGAGGAACGTTGGAAAAAATCCACTAAGAAATTTCCGATTAACACCACTAATCCTCTCTTTAATCATGACCTTAATAAGTGCATTCTCTGCGGTCGGTGTGTCCGGGCCTGCTATGAGTTACGCGGAATAGAGGTGCTATCCTTTATGAAGCGAGGCAAGGAGTCCTGTATCGGCACTGCCCTTGACCGTTCCTTAATTGATGCTAACTGCAAGTTCTGCGGCGCCTGTGTCCAGGTCTGTCCCACCGGCGCTATTCTCGATAAGAAGGGACTACTTGAAGTGGGAGTTAAGCGTGAGGAAATACTGGTCCCCTGTAAATATAACTGCCCTGCTGAAATAGATATACCTCGCTATCTACGTTTCATTACTACAAAGAAGTACTCTGAAGCAACTGCGGTGATTAGAGAGAAGGTTCCCTTTCCTGAAGTATTAGGCCGTGTCTGCATACACCCATGTGAAGCTGTCTGCCGACGTGATGAAGTGGATGAAACAGTTTCTATAAGGTCTCTTAAACACTTTGCGGCTGAAAGAGACACAGGCTTATGGAAAGAACATGTGAAAAAAGCACCACCGACAGGCAAGTGGGTGGCCGTGGTAGGCTCAGGACCAGCAGGGTTAACAGCTGCGTATTACTTGACAAAATTAGGGCACAGTGTTACCGTGTTTGAAACACTGCCGGTGTCTGGTGGCATGATGCGAGTTGGCATTCCTGAGTATCGCTTGCCCAGAGAGGTCTTAGAAAAAGAAATAGAAGAGGCAAAGCAGATTGGGTTTGAAGTAAAGACCAATACCCGGGTGGAATCACTGGATAACTTATTTCAAAAAGGCTATGAAGCCATCTTTTTAGCAATTGGTGCTCATAAGGGCATCAAGATGGGAGTAGATGGCGAGAATGCTTTAGGTGTAATAGAGTGTACTGATTTTTTGAGGAAAGTGAGCCTGGGAGAGAAGGTAAAATTGGGGAATAAGGTAGCTGTTATTGGTGGTGGTAATGCCGCCATAGATGCTGCTCGTACTGCTTTAAGGCTGAAAGTTAAAAAGGTTACGATTATTTACCGCCGCACCCGGACTGAGATGCCTGCTAGCCCTGAAGAGATAGACGGCGCTCTTGAAGAAGGAGTAGAGATTGTCTATCTCGCAGCGCCAACTAAGATATGGAATGAAGATGGTATGGTAAAGCTTGAGTGTTGTCGCATGGAGTTAGGAGAACCTGATGCCAGCGGCAGGCGGCGTCCAGTACCTATCAAGAATAGTGAATTTGCAACAAGCTATGATTCCGTTATTGCTGCCATTGGCCAGATGCCAGAGGTTCCAGAAGGATTTCAAATAGCTATCGGGAAAGGAAATATACTCAAAGCTGATTTAAAAAGCTGTGCTACCAATCGGGAGGGTGTCTTTGCCGGTGGTGATGCGGTAACCGGACCAGCCTCAGTTATTGAAGCTATTGCTGCTGGAAGGAAGGGGGCAACAGCTATAGATAAATATTTTGGTGGCAGCGGAATTCTGGATGAGGAGTTAACATCAATTACTCCCGCCAATGCATGGTTGGGACGAGAGGAAGGATTTTCCCCTCGGCAACGAGAGAAGGCGCCACATACACCAATAAAAGAACGGGTCCTGGGTTTTGCTCAGGTAGAAGGCAGCTATGAAGAAAAAGCGGCTATTAAGGAATCATCCCGGTGTCTGCAGTGCGATCTAAGGCTTAATATATCAAGTGTAGAATTGCCACCTATGAGAATTTCCAGTAAAACAAGTAACAGTTCACGGTTCCGGGTTCACTGTTCACAGTTGAAGAAAGAGACAAGAGAATGATCATGGCTATGACTCAGCCGGAGGCCTTGCCAAGCCACCAGGCGGCTACACACGCCCCGGGGCGACACGGCATTCATCATCTCCTCAAACCTGGAACCCTGAACGGTGAATCGTGAACGCTTACAACAATTACAACAAGGAGAGGGCTGAAAATGAAGCTCGCTATTGCCGGTAAAGGCGGAGTTGGCAAAACTACGATAGCTGCTCTGCTTGCCAATATCTTTCAACGACGCGGCTCCACTGTTTTAGCGATAGATGCCGACCCGGTCGCCAATTTAGCCGCGAGTCTCGGCTTTCCTCGCGCTCAAACTATTATTCCCATCATTGAAATGAAAGAACTTATTGAAGAACGCACCGGCACCAAGGAAGGTAATATTGGTGCATATTTCAATTTGAACCCTCATGTAGCTGATATACCTGATAAGTATGCTACTCAACATAATGGTATAAAGTTAATAGTAATGGGTGGCTTTCGCTCTGTTGCCAGTGGCTGTTTTTGTGCGGAAAATGCATTTCTGAAAGCGCTCCTGAGCCATCTCTTAGTCAAACGAGATGAAGTAGTTATTGTGGATATGGAAGCAGGTGTAGAGCACTTAAGTCGGGGAACGGCATCGGCGGTAGATATGCTGCTCATCATAGTGGACCCCGGAAAAAGAAGTATTGATACAGCGCATAAAATCAGTGAACTCGCAAAGAGTGTAGGTATCAAACGGATTCGGGGTATTGCTAATAGAGTGCGCAACAAAGAGGATGAGAAGTTGATAAGGGCAGCCATGGCGCCAATAGAAATGCTGGGCTACATCGAAGATAGTCAGCTTGTGCGAGAAGCAGACATCAAAGGAAAACCTTTCTTTGGCAGCGATGAGAAGATTATCAAAGAAATTGAGGATATAAGGTTAAGCATAGTAACTACTTTAGAAGCCAGAATCCAGAATTCAGAATCCAGAATAATAAGATAAGACGAATTTAAGAAAAGATTTAAGAAAGATGAGCTTAGCAATTGCAGTAGCTGGAAAAGGCGGGACGGGTAAGACAACTGTTGCCGCACTCATTATTGGTTACCTAAAGAGTAAATCCAATGGCTCCATTTTGGCAGTTGATGCTGACCCTACTGCTAATTTGAAGGAAGCAATTGGACTTGAAGTAGGGGCAACAATCGGCGCTACGTTGGCAAAGTTTCGGGAAGAGCTATCTAATTTGCCCCAGGGTATTTCCAAGGATGAATACCTAAAATCTAAGCTAAACGAAATTTTGGTTGAGGGCGAAAAAGTTGACCTTCTGGTAATGGGTCGCAAAGAAGGGTCTGGATGCTATTGCTACCCCAACCAAATATTGCGGCAATACCTTGACATGCTGGCAAAAAATTACCCTTTCCTGATTATTGATAATGAGGCAGGGATGGAGCATCTATCCAGGAGAATAACGCGGGAGCTAGACTTCTTGTTTTTAGTTTCTGACCCCACTGTTAGAGGAGTAAGAACAGCAGGAGCGTTGCGGGATTTAGCAGGAGAACTTGAATTAAACATAAAGGAAATCTGCCTGATAATTGATAAGGTTGACGGAGAGCTGCATCCATTGGTGCTGGAGGAAATAGAAAAGCAAAGACTAAAGCTTATTCAAACTATTCCTGAGGATGCCATGATAGTTGACTACAGCCTTTCCGGTAAGTCGCTCGTTGATTTACCGGAAACCTCAGTGGCAAGAAAGTCAATTAACAAGTTAATGAAGCAAATTGGTAATTGGTAAATTGGTGATTGGAATAATAAATTGCCCAATTTAAAATTACCAAATTAAACCAGGGAGGAGGAAAAAAATGATTCTAATTGGTGAGAATATAAATATTATGGTGAAGGTCATTTCTAAGGCGTTAGCGGAAAGGAATCCTAAACCAGTCAAGGAATTAGCTATTGCGCAGACTGAAGCCGGAGTTAATTTTCTTGATTTAAACCTTGGCCCGGCGCGCAAAGATGGTGAAGCGCAGATGGAGTGGCTGGTGAAGACGGTGCAAGAAGTAAGCACATTGCCATTGTCGTTAGATACTACCAATCCAGCCGCAATGGAAGCCGGCTTAGCTGTTTGCAGGAACAAAGCGTTGATAAACTCCGCATCTGGTAAACAGGAAAGTCTAAAAAGAATGCTTCCTCTGGCGCAGAAATATTCTGCCGGTGTAATAATATCGGTATTAAATGATGAGGGTATTCCCTCTGATGCTGCAGGACGAGCAGAAAGTATTATGGGTACTATTTCCATCGCCAATGAACTTGGTATTTCTAATGAAGATATCTGGGTTGATCCCATTCTTTTACCGGTCAGTGTCGATCAACCAGCGGTAGTTGAATATATGGAATTTATAAAAATGCTAGCTGATTTGGCACCAGGAGTTAAATCAACAGTTGGTTTGTCCAATTTGTCAAATGGGACACCTGGGGAACTCAGAGGTATTCTTAATCGTACTTACATGATAATGATAGAACGTTGCGGTCAATACTCCGCTATTGTTGATGCCTTTGATAAAGAACTTATCAGTATCAACAAAGGCGAGATGCCAGGCATTACAGAGCTGGTTTATAGAGTAATGGATGGAGAAGATGTTGACGTTGCAGGCATCTCCCCTAAAGAGCGTGACTATGTTAAGACAGCTGCAGTAATTATGGGAAAAGTTCTTTATTCCCATTCCTGGCTGGAATCGGATTGAGAGGAGTTAATAGAAAGTGTCAATGAATAGTGTCAGTGATTAGTGTCAGTAAAGGATTGGTTTCACAGACACTGACCACAGACACTAATAAAGGGAAGGAATATGCGAATATTGGCAATATTGCAGGGCAATTATGGCAATAGAATTATAAAGACTCTAAAAAAGTATAAGCCAGAGGAGTGGACGCTGGAGGTCTATACCTTCCCATCTCCTCTCCCTGCCTTTGATGAGGATTCTTTAACAGATTTACTACCCAAACGATTACCAGCGGCAGATCTCCTGCTGCTGTTAACTGAAGATCCAATTATTGCTGAATTAGTTCCTGATATGGTGAAAATGAGCAAAGTCAGTGCCGTACTTGCACCAGTAGCCAACCGTAGCTGGCTGCCTGCGGGACTAGCGAACCAGATAAGGCGGAAGCTGGATAAAGTGAGTATGGTGATGCCGGTACCTTTTTGTACGCTCGGCGAAGATGACACTGACAATAAATTTATTAAACAGTTTGCACAGCATTTCGGTAAACCCCGCGTAGAGATAGAACAAGAGCAGGGGAAAGTAAAAAAAGTAACTGTTTTGAAAGATGCTCCCTGCGGAAATACTCGCTTTGTAGCGAAAAAAATAGTCGGTACTAATATTAAAGATGCTTATTTTGAAGCAGGGTTGCTGCATCATGCACATGTCTGTTATGCAACAATGGTGATGGATCGCGAATTTGGCGATACGTTGATGCATCGCTCAGGATTAGCAATGAAAGACGCGGTTGCAGAAGCAATAAGCAATAAAAGGTAATAATTCAGCCACAAAGGCACAGAGCATGAAAACTTATAAAGAAAATAAAAGGTCAGTAAACTTTGTGCCTTAGTGCCTCTGTGCCTAAAATATAAACGAAGTTCAACAGAAGAAAGGAGGTAAATAAATGGAATATCAGGCAGCGATAGAGACCTATTCTGGCAAGATGGAGGAGGTTTTAATAGGCAAAGGTAAAGGTTCTTTAAGAATTGGAGGCGAAACCACGCTCCCCTTTCATTTCTTTGAAGGGACATTACCTAACCCTCCCAAATTAGCACTGGAGGTCTCTCACGAGAAGCAATCAGACTGGCCTCAAGAGGCATTCAAAGCAGAAATCATCTCGCTGCAACTTTCCGATGCAAGCGGGAAAGATATTAAAGAGATAGCGGCAACTACAGCTAAGATTGTCAAGTCAGTTACTGTGCCAGTCATTGTCTATGGAACAGGGGAACCAGGAAGAGACAGGGAACTACTACCAGTGGTGGCAGAGGCATGTGCAGGTGAAGGCCTGCTTTTGGGACCGGCAAAGAAAGAAAATTACAGAGAGATAGCTGCTGCCTGCCTGAAATATGGTCATTGCCTTATTGCCCAGACACCGCTGGATGTTAATGCTACAAAGCAGCTGAATATCATGCTTACGAAGGAAGGCATTTCTCCTGACAGGATTGTAATTGATCCCTTGAGTTCCGCGTTAGGATATGGTATGGAATATACCTATTCAGTGATGGAGCGCATTAAGTTAGCGGCTCTTGCTCATAATGACAAGATGATGCAGATGCCAATCATTGCCAATATTGGAGCAGAGTGCTGGAAGACAAAAGAAGCTAAAGAAGATGATGCTCAGGGCATTCTCTGGGAAGGAATAACGGCTCTCTGCTTTATTCTGGCCGGGGCGAATATTGTCGTTTTAAGAAGCCCGCATACCTACAAGCTAGTACAACAGATGCTATCCAAGTATCTAAAAAAAGAGTAGCAAAGGCACAAAGGCACAGAGTAGGCAATAAATGAAACAAAAACTTTGTGCCTGTGTGCCTGTGTGCCTTGTAATATAACAAGAAAGGAGGACTAAATATGTCAAAGAATAAGGAGAAGGCATTAAAAATCATAAAAGCAGAAGATAAATGGGAGCCTATCGGTCCAACACCGCTGCCGGGAATCCCCGATTTGAGAAACTGGAGCATGCGGCTGCTTAAGACCTATAAGCCTTTTTATGATCCCTTCTGCGATTTGTGTTGTAACTGCACTTATGGCAAGTGTGACCTGACAGCAGGGAAGAAAGGTGCTTGTGGGATTGACATTGCTACCCATCAAGCCAGGTGGGTGCTTATGCAGTGCTGTATGGGGCTTGCTGCTCATGGTGCGCACGGGCGTCACTTAATTGATTATCTCATTGATAAACACGGCGAAGACTATAAGATAAATCTGGGTATGCAAGTAGATGTGGAAGCACCGATAACCAGAACCGTTATGGGTCTAAAACCTGAAACTCTGGGTGACCTGAGGACAGTAGTAGAGTATGTGGAGCGGGAACTTATTCATCTTGTTTCCTCAACGCACACCGGTCAGGAGGGGAGCTATCTTGATTTTGAAAATAAATCCCTCCATGCCGGGATGTTGGATCTTTTAGTTATGGAAGCGACTGATATCGCTCAAATTGTTGGCTATAAATATCCTACCTCTATTATTGATACTCCACTGGTGGATCTGGGCTGGGGTGTAATCGACCAGAAGAAGCCGACTGTCCTGGCCATTGGCCATAATGCTGCTGCGATCAATGCGATGATTGATTATCTACGAGCAAATAACCTTGAAGATAAAGTTGAGGTCTGCGGTATATGCTGCACCTCCCATGATGTAGTTAGATACTCTGACAAAGCCAAGATAGTAGGGCATCTTAACAGGCAGCTTTTCTTTATCCGCTGTGGCATTGCCGATGTAATTATGACTGATGAGCAATGTGTCAGAAGCGATGTGCCGGAAGAGGCGCGCAAGGCTGGAGCAGCGCTAATTACTACATCCGATAAGATAAGCTACGGATTAGAAGATGTAACGGAAAAAGAAATTGACGAGATAGTCAAAATGATAACGGAAGAAAAAAAGCAAGTTTTAATACTTGATATGGAAAAAGCTGGCGAGGTGGCAGCGAAAGTGGCTATGGTGCTTTCCCCTAATCGTAAAAAAGGATTTATAGATATAGAAACAGCGATGAAGTTGGCCAAAGACTGTAAAGATTGTGGCTTGTGCAATCAGGCCTGCCCCAATGTGCTCTCCATTAGTAAAGCTATAAAACAGTTCGCTGATGGCAATGCCGAGCTTTTAAGCGATACATTCAAGAGATGTTTTGCCTGTGGCAAGTGTGAGCAAAAATGTCCTCAAGGTATTCCCATTGTGAAGATTATGCAGTCGGTAGCAACGAAAGAAACATATAATGTGCGCAGCGGTCGCGGTCCAATTCATGATGTGGAAATTCGCCAAGTTGGCTCTCCCATCGTCTTAGGCACTATTCCGGGAGTAGTTGCATTTGTAGGCTGCTCTAACTTCCCAAAAGGCGATGAAGAAATTGCTGATATGATGGATGAGTTTGCTAAGAGAAAGTATATTGTGTGTGCTTCAGGTTGTGCGGCTATGGCAGCGGGAATGATAAAAGACAAGGAAGGCAAAACTATCTGGGATAAGTATCCTGCTGGTTTTGAAGCTGGCGGGGTATTAAATGTCGGTTCATGCGTTGCCAATTCCCATATTGCCGGCGCTGCTATCAAGGTAGCCAATATTTTTGCCAAGCTACCGGGTAGAGCTAATTATGAGGTGATAGCGGATTACATTATAAACCGTGTTGGTGCTTGTGGAGTTGCATGGGGCGCATACTCGCAAAAGGCTCTGGCTATTGCGACAGGATGTAATCGCTGGGGAATTCCGGTAGTGTTAGGACCACACTCGGCAAAATACAGAAGGTTATATGTGAGTAGAAAAGAAGAAGATGACTGGAACATAATAGATGGTCGGACAGAGAAGATGATGGATGAGTATGTTGAGCCGTGTCCTGAACATCTGGCAATTGTGATTGAGTCAAAGGAGCGCGCCATTGTGGCTATTGCCAAGTACTGCATTAGACGTAACGATACACCGGTAGGTCGTCAGATAAAACTGAACCACTATATCGCTCTCCACAAGAAATATATGGGTGATGGACTCCCGGGTGACCTACATCTATTTATTAGAAAAACCACTGATATTCCAATGTTCTTTAAGCGTGAAGTAATGGAATACCTTAAGAAAATTGGCTGGAAGGAACGCAAGCAGGTAGGACTACCGACACTGATTAACACTTACCCAACTAAGGCAAATATTGCCGATATTAAATGATGGGTGGCTGGTGATTTGGTAATTGGTGATTGGTAATTTGGTAATTGGGTTAAGGAGGGAGAAGTGAGATGAAACCTTATTGGGATGTGAATACTTTAACAGGTACAAAAACAGCACGGATTGTAGAAGACCCGGTACAGTTTGCAAGTAGAATCAAAAAAGCGGTTAGGCCTCTCTATATTTTGGGACCGGATGTCCTTGACCGCAAGATTGGTGATAGGTTATTCTTGGAATATTGCTTGGATGTGGCTAAAGCTGGAAATCTACCTATATGTGCGACTGCCCATGTGCTCAAGAAGATGTCAGAAATGGGCGCCACCCCGGACAGTACCTATGATATAATTGAGATTATCAATCACTTGAAAGACCCTGAGTGGCAGGGAGTTAGAAAGGAGGGCAATCATGATCTGATAGTGTTTTCGGGAGTGCGTTGTGACCTTGCAGAGAGGGGGCTTTCCACCCTCAAGCATTTTGCTCCTCATCTCGAGACAATGGCTCTCTGTCGTTTCAGTCACCCCAATGCTGATTTTGCTCTCCCAGTTATCCGGAAAGATGTAAAATGGCAGGAATATTTTGATGGCTTAGTTGCCAGCTTGACAAGTTAGGTTTTAGGTGTTGGGTTTTAGGTGTTAGATGGTGGGTTTTGGGTGTTAGGACTAAGACCTAGTATCTAAGACCTGGTATCTAAAATAAAGGAGGGATAAGCACAGTGGAGTTTAAAATAGAAATAGGGCCGCAGTTTGAAGGAGAACGAGTCAGAAAAGACGATCTTTATATTGAATTTGGGGGGCCAAAGGTAGGAGCAAAAGCAGAGCTGGCTATCATAAAGAAAATGGACGAGGTTGAGCACGAGAAAGTTACAATTATTGGACCAGATATAAAAGACCTGACGGAAGGTGGCAGTTATCCCATTGGAATTCAGGTGGAAGTTGCTGGACCTGAGCTGGATAAGGATATGGAGCCAGTATTTGAAAGAAGAATACACCAGTATTGCAATTACATAGAAGGCGTTGTGCATATGGCGCAACGGAGCGATGTTTGGATAAGAATAAGCAAAGATGCGGTAAAGAAAGGGCTTGCTTCATTAGAGGAAGTGGGGAAGGCGCTGGTCTATCTTTATACATCGGAGTTGCCAATTATTGAAAAAGTAGCAGTTACATTTATCACTGATGAAGGTAAAGTAAAAGAGTTTCTTTCTTCTGCCCTGGCCGTTTACAAAGAGCGGGATGAGCGGGTAAAAGGATTGACTGAGGAGGCGGTGGATGAGTTCTATGGCTGCACTCTCTGTCAGAGTTTTGCACCTACCCATGTTTGCATTGTCACGCCGGAACGGGTCTCTCTATGCGGTGCAATAAGCTGGTTTGATGGCCGCGCTGCATCCAAGATTGACCCCTATGGGCCACAGTTTGTGGTAGAAAAGGGCGAACTTCTGGACGCGGATACGATAATATACAGCGGTATTAATGAAGTGGTGGCAGAGAAATCTATGGGGTCAAGCAGTGTCTTTTGTCTGCACAGCATCTTTGGAAATCCTCATACTTCCTGTGGTTGCTTCGAATCTATTGCTTTCTATATCCCTGAGGTTAATGGGATTGGGATTCTCTCGAGAGATTTTAAGGGTGAGAGTGTTAACGGCAGTCCTTTCTCTACTATGGCTGGTGCGTTAAGCGGGGGCAAGCAAGTAGAGGGATATGTAGGAATGGGGGTAGAATATCTGCGGTCACCCAAGTTCCTCAAAGGAGATGGTGGCTTACGGCGAGTGGTATGGATGCCAAAAGAGATAAAAGAGAGAATAAAGGATTCCATACCCTCTGAAATGTTCGACAAGATAGCAACGGAAGAAAACGTTAAGAATGTTGATGAGCTCACTGAGTTTCTCAACAGGGTTGGGCACCCTGTAATGAGCGGAGAATTTTCATAAATTTGGTAACTGGTAATTGGTAATTTGGTAATTGAAATGGATGCAGAAGAGTTAAGATGGAGAACTAAGAAATTTGCCTTAAGAATAATCGAATTTGTTGAAACTTTGCCAAGGTTACGCAGTGTATTAGTTTTGGGAAATCAATTAGTTCGTTCGGCAACTTCCGTCGGGGCGAATTATCGTTCTGCTTGTCGAGCAAGATCAAAATCTGACTTTATATCCAAAATTTCAATTGTTGAAGAAGAAGCGGATGAAACAGCTTACTGGTTGGAGTTGATATCAGGGTTAAATTTGGTCAAAAGCAACAATCTTGATTCTTTGTTGAAAGAAGCGAAAGAATTAACGGCGATTTTCACAGCATCAAGAAGAACGGCCAAATTCAAATAGATTTGGTAATTGATAATTGGTAATTTGGCAATGGAAATGAATGCAGAAGGGTGATAATAAATTACCCAATTTAAAATTACCAAATTACCAAATTACCAAATTAAACCAAGGAGATGATTATGGCAGTTAAAGCAACTGATATTAAGAATAAGCTACCGGGCACAAACTGTAAAGAATGTGGTATGCCTACCTGTTTCGGGTTTGCGATGAAATTAGCCTCAGGTAAAGGAGAGCCTGCTAACTGCCCTTACCTTGACCCGCAAGTAAAAGAAGAATTAGAGGATCTCTTATCGCCGCCGATGAAATTAGTCACGATTGGCTCCGGAGCACAGGCACTAAGCATTGGCGAAGAAGAAGTTATGTTCAGACATGAGAAAACTTTCTTTCATGCTCCCGGTCTGGCTCTGCTTATTTCTGATACAGAGTCTGGCGATGAGATAATGGCTAAAATCAAGAAAATGCAAGCACTACAATTTGATCGTATAGGGATAACTCTCAAGGCTGATTTACTGGCTTTGCACTTTACCTCAGGTGATAAGGCAAGGTATGTTGCTTTGGCGAAAAAAGTGGCGACAGAAGCGTCGGGTCTGGGAGTAGTTTTGATTTCAGAAGATACAGATGCTCTTTTTGCAGCTCTGGATGTTTATGGTGCCGAGAAGAAGCCATTGCTCTATCCGGTGACTGCCCAGAACATTGTCAAAGTCATAGAAAAAGTTAAAGAGAAGCCGACTCCGGTAGGCGTGAAAGCAGGCAGTGTGGAAGAAGTTGCAACACTGGCAGCAAAGCTACGCGCTGCCGGCATAGAAGAAATAGTGCTGGATCCGGGCTCTAAGAACCTGGCGGAGGCAGTGCGGGATCAAACTCTTATCCGGCGAGCTGCCCTGAAGAAGGGTTTTCGCCCACTTGGCTTTCCTTCAATCACTTTTCCCTGTTTTATGACAGAGGAAAAACAGGAAGAAGTTTTACTGGCAGCGGGGTTAATTGCCAAATATGCAGGAATTATTGTCCTGAGCGATATAGGGAGTCATTCACTGTTTCCCCTTTTAGTAGAGCGGTTGAATATCTATACCGACCCGCGTCGTCCGATGGTAGTAGAGGAAAAGATCTACGAAGTAAATGGACCAGGTAAAGACGCACCGGTTATCATTACTACTAACTTTGCTCTTACCTATTTCGCTGTTTCATCAGAAATGGAGACAAGCAAAGTGCCGTCCTACCTGTGCATTCAGGACACAGAAGGGCTTTGCGTTCTGGCGGCATGGTCAACAGGCAAGTTTGCTGCTGATACCATTGCTTCCTATATCAAACGCTGTGGAATTGCTGACAAGGTAAATCATCGCAACCTTATTATTCCCGGATATGTTGCTCAGATTAAAGGTGAACTGGAAGAAGAACTGCTGGGCTGGCAGATCATCGTTGGCTCTCGTGAGGCAAGCGGGATACCAACAATGCTGAAGGGGGTGAAGGCATAGGGCA
>CAZVBB010000019.1:0-12618 GCA_964625285.1 uncultured bacterium
TTAAGGTGATATCTTACCGCCCGTTCCCCCAGCTCTACCCCATGCCCCTTCAATTGACGGGCAATTAGCCTGGCGCCTAATGGCTGAGGCGACTCACTAAGAATCTTCAGGATAGAGATGACCTTTCTTTCAACCTTGTGGCTATCGTAATCTATCATAATTCAAGTTATCCATTGAAATAGGCAACCGTTTTCCTATCTTAACCAATTAAAATATATTTGTCAACCCTTTTTTTGTTTTAAAAGTTTTTAAGGCTTAGGGTAGAAAAAAGGCGGACTATCCCTTACCCATAAATCCCATACCCCCTTTAATAAAGGGGGAATTAAAGGGGGATTTAAAAAGGGGGTGAGGGGGGGGTAAATTCTACTCTGGTGCTCTTCTATCCTTCCCTTAAACAATTTGCACTTTGCACTTTGCATTTTCCCTATGCTCTCTGCCCTATGCTCTCTGCCCTCTGCCCTATGCGATTTACTTTTAGTCTTCAGCCTGTCTACCTAAATATGCGGTAACTATACCATCAACATAGCCCGCCTCAGCGGGCGAGGCATTTTTTTAGAGATTGGTGATAGAATGATTAGCCCCGTTAATTCACAGCAGAGGAAGAAAGGCGTCATTTTGTAACTGAAGCTCACCGTAATTTTAGAGGAGTATGAATTAACGGGGTTGGGATGGTTATTTTGGGCGGGATCCTAATCTTTTGACGAGTTCCAGATAGACTTTCATATCTTCTCGTTTGCCAATAGCAAAAATAACCACTTCTTCATTCTTTTCATCAATTTTATATACGATTCTATATTTTTTCTGGAAGAAATAAAGCTTTCTGTAACCGGTGAGGTCTAATTCTGTCTTCTTTCCCAAAGGCAGTCCCAACTGGGGAGATTTGCTTAACTTTTTGAATTGAGCGAAGGCATGGTTTTTGACAGAATGATCAAGTTGTTCAAACTCTTGTTCAGCTTCGGGTTTCCATGTTAGATTATAGGTCATGCTTTTTCTTTAGGCGGTCTAAAGAGATTTTTTTTGCAGGACTCTTTTTTCTTTGCTCAACTATCTCGTAAATAGCTACATGTTCAAGAAGGTCTTTCAACTCTTCCAGTTGGTTTTTTATCTTCTCATAGCGTTTATATGCGACTAACACTGCTTCAGGAGTGTTATGTTTGAATATAAAAATGTCATGGTCTCCTACCTCATCCTCTAAGTATTTTCCGAAGGAGCGAATTAGCTCTGTACTACTCACAATCTGTTTCTTTTCGAAAGTTATACCCATTTCATTACCCCCCTTATACGCATTTAAATACGTATTATAATCACTTTTCTATACAAAGAATACTACATATTCTGTGAAGTGTCAACCCTTTTTTTGTTTTAAAGGTTTTTGGGGCTAAGGGGTAAAAAAAGAGGCAGTCCTTTTTAGACCGCCTCTTTTTAAAAAATCACCTTATTTCGTTTTTCCCCTCACCTTAATCCTTCCGCCTAGGCGGAAGGGAAGGGTAAGGGGATAAATTCTGCTCTGGTGCTCTATTATTGAGCCTGATGAATCAGGCAACTACGAATGAGCCCGACTTAACTTGTAAACTTGTCAACTTGTCAACTTGTGAACTTGTCAACTGGTGCTCTATTTCTTCTCCTCTTCTCCGACCATAAACTCCGCTATCCTTACCAGTGGCAAGAGAGCTATTCTTACAATTCTCTTTGCCCATTCCCTGTCTGAGATGTACTCAGCCAGAGTGGGACTGTGCTGGTAGTAAAGGGAAACGAACCTTCTGCCTAACTCGTTTGTCAGGAGATGTTCATCCCCGAACCGAGAGAGTACCTCTACCTCTTCAGCCATAGGTGTCCCATAGGCAGCCGTGGCGATGAAACAGCCATTACCAGGAGCAGGTGCAGGTGGAGGAGCAGGGGCAGGAGCAGGATTTACCGCTAAACTTACTGGCATAACCTGGGGAGTATTAGCTGCATCTGGGTCGGTGATGGTGATAGTGGTAGTATGGGTACCGGCAGCAAGTCCAGTTATATCTACCGCTACAGTTACATTATTAGTCTCCCCGGTTGATGAGCCAATGGTGGGAGTTAATGCTAGCCAGCCAGCGGGTTCGCTTACACTCCAGTTTAAAGTGCCTCCACCCATGTTGAAGATACCTAATGTCTGAGCAGACGGATTAGCACCACCCTCAGTAGCGGTGAAGCCAACGCCCATAAGGGTATAGCCTATGAAAGGATTAATTATTAAACTTACAGGTATGGCCTGGGGAGTATTAGTTGCACCCGGGGCACTGATAGTGATGGTAGCAAAATAGCTGCCGGCAGCAAGCCCAGCTATATCCACTGCTACAGTTATATTATGAGTCCCCCCAGCAGTGATGGAGCCACTGGGTGGACTCAGGGATAGCCAGTCAACACCCTCGCTTACCGTCTACTCTAAGGTGCCTCCACCAGTATTCTTGATACTCAGGGTCTGGGTAGGCGGATTAGCCTCGGCAGCGGTAAAGCTAAAACTGAAGGGAGTATAACCTATGGTGGGCAGTGAACCTGCAATTGTTATACTCCGGGATACACTATCTGTTGCACCGGCATTATTAGTAACAGTTAGATTTACAGTGCGAGTACCTGCTGTTGTATATTGGTGTGTCGGATTCCGGAGAGTAGAAGTTGTGCCATCACCGAAGTTCCAGAACCAGGAACTGATTGTGCCATCCGGGTCAGTTGAGGCATCTGTGAAGGATATGGTATCTGCAGTAGCTGGCGAAGCTGGTAAATATGCGAAAGATGCAATTGGCACATTTGCTGCTATTGGGGCATTGGTGGCATATTTGAGGTCACGGTTGGTCCAATCATAATAGCTTATATGGACATATGGCTATGGAGGTATCCCATCCCACACCCCCTACACTGTCAATGGTTTTTGGCGCCTGCCACACACCCCCGACACGGGTGATATATTTGAGGTCACCGTTGGTCAAGTCCCAATAGCTTATATGGACATTGCCCGCTGAATCTATGGCTATGGAGGTATCCCATCCCACAACCCCTGCACTGTCAATGGTTTCTGGCGCCTGCCACACCCCCCCGACACGGGTGATATATTTGAGGTCACCGTTAGTCAAGTTCCAATAGCTTATATGGACATTGCCTGCTGGACATATGGCTATGGAGGTATCCCATCCCACATCCCCTGCACTGTCAATGGTTTCTGGCGCCTGCCACACACCCCCGACACGGGTGATATATTTGAGGTCACGGTTGGTCCAATCATAATAGCTTATATGGACATTGCCCGCTGGGCATATGGCTATGGAGGTATCCTCTCCCACATCCCCTGCACTGTCAATGGTAGATGTCACCCACACACCCGTAACATTTGTGGCATATTTGAGGTCATAGTTGGGCCAACTGTTATAATAGCTAATATGGACATTGCCCGCTGAATCTATGGCTATGGAGGTATCCCATCCCACATCCCCTGCACTGTCAATGGTTTCTGGTGCCTGCCACACATCCCCGACACGGGTGATATATTTGAGGTCACGGTTGGTAGAATCATAATAGCTTATATGGACATTGCCCGCTGGACATATGGCTATGGAGGTATGCTCTCCCACATCCCCTGCACTGTCAATGGTTTCTGGTGCCTGCCACACATCCCCGACACGGGTGATATATTTGAGGTCACGGTTGGTAGAATCATAATAGCTTATATGGACATTGCCCGCTGGACATATGGCTATGGAGGTAAATAATCCCACCAATCCTGCGCTGTCAATGGTCTCTATCACCCATACACCAGTGGCATTTGTGGCATATTTGAGGTCATAGTTGGTCCAATAACCAAAGTCACAATAGCTAATATGCACATTACCCGCTGAATCTATGGCCATGGAGGAACGCACACCTGCACCTCCTTCCCAATCAACAGTCTCTATCGTCCATGTAACCGCACCTGGAGCTCTTGTGGCATATTTGAGGGCATCATTGGTATCATCATAATAGCTGATATGCACATTGCCTGCTATATCTATAGCTATGGAGGTATCCCCTCACACATCTCCTGCACTGTCAACGGTTTCTGGTGCCCGCCACACACCACCTACACGGGTGACATATTTTTGAGGTCACGGTTGGTCCAATCAGAATAGCTTATATGCACATTGCCCGCTGGACATATGGCTATGGAGGCGTGTCTTCCTACACCTGGGGAGTCATCAATGACTTCATACTGCCACTCTATTCCATCAAAATAGGCATAATAGAGGTGGTCACCTCCATAAACTATGTGAGGCTGATTAGCTCCATTAATGGCAATAGCCCGCTGAGAGAAATCAAAAAAATATTTCGGTGCATCTACCGCCTCAATTGTCCACTCTGCAACACCTGAGGCAGAGGATAGGAACAGGATAAAGAGAACCAGAGTTCCCGCCAGCACAGAGACAACTTTCTTTATCATTTCTTGACTTTTCTTTCTCTTCCTCCTTTTTAATAGAAATTAAGTAAACATCCTAATTAAACCGCACCCCTCAAATTTTGTCAAGGAAATCTTGAGGTTCTGCATAAAGTATTTCTAACTCGTGCCACAACACCAAAAACTCCTCAAAGTATTTAAACGAAAATCTGGAATTTTAATGGCTCTTCGGCATCACTACGATCTTAGGTTTCGTTTCTGGCAGATTTCTGGTTATAATCTCTCAAATAATACTCAAATCAACTTCAAATTATTCATGAATTGCAATATTTCTTAGCTCAATCATCCTTTTCCATGGAATGTCGGGATATTTTTCTCTAACATCTTCTGGAATATTACTTGACGCTTCACCGATGATTTCAAGATTTCTTATAACTGCATCTACAGCCATCTCATTTTTCACAAACGTTTCATAAGTCAAACCTTTTACGTAACGTTCAATTTTATTCATAGCTTCCAGTGCATCTTCAACAAACAGTTTATAGTCTCTTCTCTTCATGCGTAAGCAACCTCTTTCAAAATTTCATCTCTCAGTTGTGGTTTCAAGGCTCTCACTGTAGTTAAATCCACCTCTTTGCCTAAAATTTCCTCCAGAAATTCCTTGACATCAATAAATTCCCACCCTATAGGTTCATAAAATTCTACCAAGACATCCACATCACTTTCTTCAGATTCTTTTCCTCGCACGTAAGAGCCAAAAACTCCTATCTCTTTCACCTTAAACTTTTCCCTCAGGAAAGGCTTAAATTTTCTTAGTGTTTCTTCTATCCCTTCTTTTGTTTTCATTTTTCTTTTTCTCCAGATTAAACCTTCACTTATTTCTACTGCCCAAGTTCGGTACTTTCTCCTAACTCTGGCTGACCAGAGGGGCCGGGGGTCAGGTCTTCACATTACACATTATTTCCTTTTCCCCCTCACCCTTCCCTTCCGCCTAGGCGGAAGGATTAAGGTGAGGGGGAAACCTGCCCTATGCCCTCTGCCCCCCTTCCTTCAAGGAGGAAGGCAAGTCGCTGATGGAAGAAATTCCTTCCGGGGGAGGCAGGTAATGTTTTATTTGCTGAATGGAGCCATCGCTAATTACTTTTCTGATATACTTCTTCTTAATGACTGAGTGTTCTATCCACTGGTCATTCTCAATGATTGAGCCAAAGACATAACTTGTCCCTTTAATAGTAACATTATCGCCAATTCTTGTTGGGTATTCATCGCTGCCGGTTATGTTAACGGATGATTCAATGCGACAATCTCTTCCAATGTGGGTGTTCCCTTTGATGATATTACCTTTGAATATTTTCGTGTGGTCTCCTATTTTCATCACTTGTTCCGGATAGGTGCTTAAGGAAACATTTTCGCAAATAATTACCCCTTCTCCGAGCTTAATATTCCCATTGAGAACACTATTTTTCTTAATGTGTATTCCTTTATTCAACTCTACTCCATCGTAGATATAAACTCCTTTCTCAATGACAATGTCGAGTGGCCCTTTTTCTTTGTCCAGAGCCAGGATACTTTCTATTACTGTGTCAGCAAGAAAAAAATCTTCTTTGTCCTCAATAGTGATGATATCTCCTATCTTGTTATATACTCGACTCCGGGCAATTCCCTCCATATCTCTGAGAGTGGACTTGTTGTTGAAGGCAAGGAGTGCGGTATGGTCTGCTATCTTTAATGCTCCAACCGAAAATTGGTGGCGATTAAATATTTTGATAAGCTCGGTTATGTAAAATTCTCCCTGAACATTGTCTTTGGTTATTTCTGCTATATACTTCTTTATCAGTTTGCCCCTGAAGGCGTAAACTCCACTGTTAAATTCTCTCATACTCAGCAAGGCGGAACGGGTGAAACAGTATTCTCTTCCATTAAATCTCACTGTGTAATCACTGTTTAGAGCTAGTATGTCTTTGTGCTCCATTATTTCAATAACCAATCCCTGGTCACTGCCATTTGAGTTTCCCGTGTGGGCATTTAGAGGAACTCGCAACACCCGACCATAGTAATTATCTTCTATCTTTCCTTCATAGATGCCGGTCAGAACTAACATGTCCAAACGAGAGCGTTCAAACTCTTCTTTAAATTTTCTGACTATCTCTCTTGTTATCAGCCCCATATCTCCGGGAAAGACATAGATATTTCCATTGTATTCTCTACCTCCAAAAGCATTTAGGGCAATTTGGACGGCGTGTCCTGTTCCTTTCTGCTCTTCTTGATAGACGAATGTTACGCCATCTCTCCTCCCGATTTGACTTGAAACCTCATCACCCTTTATTCCCACTACCACTATTCTGCTATTGCCTAACACATCGCCCACCGTATCAACTACTCGGCAGATAGTGGGAATGTTCCATATCTTGTGAAGCATCTTGGGAGTCTCGGATTTAATTCTCTTTCCATGCCCGGCAGCAAGAATAATAGAGATATTCTCTGAAGTGATTTCTATTTCCGAGCTCAGTCTTTTGATTGTATGCAGTATTTGTTGCTTTTGATTATTCATTTGAAAGTAATTTTAAGTTAGTTGGAGTGCTTATGCAAGGAAATAATTTAAGGACCTTTTCAACTAAGATATCCCGAGGAGGCGTCTTGGTAGTGGGCACATCTTGTTTTTTACTTCCACCCTCAGTCTATTCATCTGAATTGATTTCAGTCAGGCGGACCGGACGATGTTCCTCATAGGAACGTTTGGCCGCATAGGCCATCACGATGGAAATCTTTCCGTCAAGCCCCGTTACTGGTGACTCTTTGCCCTCTCGGATACACTTAATGAAGGCTTCGACCTCAGCGATGTAGGAGTCGGCGTATCTCTCGAGGAAAAAGTGTAATAGGGGAGATGTGTGGTCCCCTTGCGCATCGTAGACCACGGCAGTATTGAGCTTGGGATTGTCAACGACGACACTTCCTTTCTCGCCGAAGACCTCCAGCCGTTGGTCATATCCATAGACGGCACGACGAGAGTTATCAATCACGCCAATCGCTCCGCTATGAAAACCTAAAGTGATCACCGCCGTGTCGACATCCCCGGCTTCACCGATGTGTGGATTGAGGAGAACAGAGCCAGTAGCGTAAATCTCCTCCACTTCTTCTCCCGTCATGTAACGCGCCATGTCAAAATCGTGAATGGTCATGTCAAGGAAGATTCCACCAGATATCTTAATGTAATCAAGCGGCGGCGGCTCAGGATCCCGACTCGTAATTCGTAATATATGTGGCCTTCCGATGGCCCCTTGAGAAACGAGTTCCTGTGCGCGGCGGAAACTGGGGTCAAAGCGGCGGTTAAACCCCACCTGCAGAATAACCCCTGCTTTTTCTACCTCTGCAAGCACCCGGTCGATCGCTTTGAGCTCAGGCGCAATCGGCTTCTCGCAGAAGATGTGCTTTCCTGCCGCAGCTGCCTGCTCAATGATCTGGAGATGGGTATCAGTGCTTGAGCAAATGACTATAGCATCGACCTTTGGGTCGTCAAGGATTTGCCGGTAGTCTGTAGGGAATTTTGGGATGCGGAAGTCAGCAGCACAGCGCCTGGCAGACTCACCAATAACATCAGCGACAGCCAGCACCTCAACCTGTGGAAGGCGAAGAGAGAGATTTTCTGCATGAATCCGGCCCATCCTCCCAGTCCCAATAATTCCAATATTTATTTTTGGTTGTGTCATAACATAAAAGTAAAAAAAGGTTCAAGAACTCAAGTGCACCAGTTCACCAGTCACCAGATAAATTAAATATCAAAATGCAAATATCAAAATTACAGATTAAAATTTAAAATGACACGGAGTGTCACTTTGTTCGGGTTCGCAATGACAGCTCTGCTGTTATTTTTACTTTGTCATTTTGCACTTTGATTTTTGATTTTTACATTCTACTTTCCTATGCCATATACCCTCTGCCCTTTACACTTTTCTCTTCCCACCTACTACTCACTACCTACTATCCACCACCCACTACCTAACACCTAATACCCAACACCTAACACCTAATTGGCTTGGGAAACTTTATCCTACGAACAAACTCATTATTGAAGTCGGACCTATAGGAGAGTTCAAGATATTCAATCCTGGTAGTGATCTCTCGAATTTCATTCAATTTGTCTTTATCAATAAGACAGAGCTTAGCCCCCTCTCCAGCAGAGTTGCCTGATAGGGTTATCCTCTCCTGGGGGATCTCAGGAAGTAGACCAAGTCTTATCGCATTGTGAATTTTTAGGAAATTGCCAAAAGCTCCTGCCAAAAAGAGCTCTTTTATCTCATCCTTTGTAACACCAATCTTTTTCATCAACATCTCTATGCCAGCTCTGATCGCCCCCTTGGCTAATTGTAGCTCCCTCACATCTCTTTGGGTTAAGTAGATTGGAGTGTCACTTTCAACAAGTAGGAAGCGGTATTGTCCATCTCTTTTTACCAGACCCGTTAGAGGCTTTGTCTCTAATGGGTTCAGCCTGTGCTTCCCTGATATTGGGAGTGATTGGTAGAGACCATTTTCGGAGATGAAGCCGAGCTTAAGCAACTCCCCAACTGCATCTACAAGTCCAGACCCACATATCCCCCTCGGCTTACCATCCCCAATAACTTCAATCCTTACCTCATCATCTATATATACATGAGAAATAGCTCCCCTCAACGCGCTCATGCCTTTTTCTATCCTTCCTCCTTCAAAGGCAGGACCTGCAGCAGTAGAGCAAGCCAAAATCTTAGTCTTATTGCCAAGCACAATTTCCCCATTAGTTCCTATATCCACTAACAATTTTAACTCATCTGATTTATAAAGCTCAGTATATAAAACACCAGCTATGATATCTGCTCCTAAATATCCAGACACATTGGATAAAATATATACTTCACCTTCCGGGTTCATTACAATCCGCAGTTCCCTACCCTGGAAGGAGGTTATATCCCTTAAAACAGGGATGTAAGGGCTATGGTCGATATAAGAAGGGTCTATCCCCAATAGGAGATGAATCATGGTAGGATTACCCACAACCACCACTTTATAGACGTTTGCTGATTTTATTTCGTTCTCGTGGCAAAGTTCTTCTATAGTGAGATTTATTGCTCTCTTCACCTCATCGCTTAGTTCTTTTAATCCCTGTTCACCGTGGTCATGGACGTGCTTTATTCGAGAGATCACATCAGCTCCGAACTTTCTTTGAGGGTTTAGAATTGATTTAACCCCCAATTCCTTACTGGTATTTAGATTTAAGAGATAAGTTGCGATGGTTGTAGTCCCAATATCCAAAGCTACCCCATAGGAGTGTTCGGAAGAGTCTCCCGGTTCAATATCTATCACTCGGTTCTTATCACCAATTGTCACGGTAGCTTTAAAATTGCCACTGCGCAGAATGAATGGGACACTCCTCAAAACAGAAAGAGGGAAATATAGCTCTTTCCCTAAGCCATCAGCAATCCTTTCTGTATCCGGACGTTGATCTTTGCGCCCTGGAAGGGGCAATTCAAAGTAATGTTTCTTAATTCCACCATCGGGTATATTTTGCATTTATTTATCTCGTCCAGAGGGCGATCGGCCTATGAATGAAACCACATTCTCAGTAATTCCCGCCCTCTTGTAATGCTTCCCACATTGCGATTATGTTCTCAGGGGGCACATCTGCCTGAATATTGTGAACCGCGGCGAAGATGAATCCACCGCCGGGAGCAAGATCGTCTATCCGTCTCTTTACCTCTTCTTTGACTTCATCTGGGGTGCTGCGAGGTAAGACCCTTTGGGTGTCGACGCCTCCTCCCCAGAAGGTGAGTACATCTCCAAACTCTTTTTTGAGCTTTTTGGTATCTATCTTGGCTGCACTGACCTGCACAGGATTTAGGATATCAACCCCCACTTCAATAAGGTCAGGGATTAGGTCATAAATGGCTCCACAGGAGTGAAGGAAAATATAGACATGGGGAGCCTTCTCTTTGATGAAGGAAAAGACTCTTTTATGTCGAGGCTTTATATATCTCCGATACATCTCGGGAGAGATCATAAGACCCTTTTGAGTTGCCAGGTCATCAGCCTCTACTACCACATGGACAAGGTCTCCAACCTCATCCAGAAGAAGCTCCCAGAACTTTATTCTGAAATCTGTTAGTTTATCCAACAGGCTGATAGCCAGGGAAGGATTTGTGGCTAAATCCATGTAAAATCCCTCAAATCCTCGCATCCATAGTGACCTTTCAAAAAAACCCTCCCCTGGCCCTGTGAGTACAACCGCACAATTGGAAAGTTTTTTTATTTTCTCTCTTAATCCTGCCACCCTAACGGGGTCCTGAGGGTTAGGCCAAGGATAATTCTCAATATCCTCATGTCGTTTTGCTGATTTCAGAGGATGCTCCTTCATATCGTAATAAAGGCCTCCCTCATCAGGCATAGACCACTTGACCCCATATTCATCCAGAAAATATTTACATCCATCACTCTTTTGAATCTCTAAAGACCAGCTTGAAGAATTGCGAGGACGTACTCCACGAGTAGCGACTCCAAACCGCTGAAGGAGCTCCTCATCTACCGAGGCTAATTGCTGGATCATATCAGAGGTTTGGATCTCTGCCTTCTTTATCCCTAAATAAGAAAGTAGGTTACGATAGGCGGTTTTATGAATTCCTGTGATACCAGTGCTTCCTAAATCAAAAGGGAGACAATCAGGCTCCTTATGCCGGAGAGCTGCTAAAATCCTCTCCCTATAATTCATTCTTCCATCCTCCAGTAATTGTTACTCAAGCTATCCGCCTAGTCGACTGCCACCCTCCTATGGTACTATTAGGTTGTGGAAAAGTCAATTTTCCCAGCTATAATACTCCTTCTCCTTTCCTTTCTAAAAAAGTATTTGTAACTTCTCAAAGGGGACATTTCTATTTCGCTAAGAAGGGGACATTTTAAATAAGTCTTGACACTATTATCTTTTCAAGCACTCACATTGTTGGCTATAATATACAATGAAATACGAAATTGAAATCCGCAGACGTGCTGAAAAAGATTTATCCTCAATTCCGAAATCTGATGCTCAAAAAATTGCTGATGCCATTTATGTATTAGAAAACGGATTAAAGTGAAATATAAAGAAGCTGACTAACCATACCCCTGAATATAGGTTGAGGGTTGGTGATTGGCGGATTCTCTTTGAAGTATTAGAGAACAACATTATAATTTACCGTATCCGACATAGAAAGGAGGTTTATAGATAAATACATGGAAGCTCAAATAATTGAAAAACAAGGCAAGAAGCAATTTGCTGTCATTCCCTACAAGGATTTTTTGCGCATGCAGCAAGAGTTAGAAGATTATCATGATTTATTGGAACTGAGGCGGGCAAAAGCTGATCCTCGAAATCAACATGGCCGTGCATTTCATATCGTAGCATCAGAATTAGGATTAAAGAAAAGGAAAGCCTAATAAATTACTCCACCTGACCCGCCTAAGGCGGGCGGGTGAGTTCTTCGTTAGATGAATAAAAATGGATGAATCCGTCTTAATCATCAATGGTGCCACCCGTATAAACGGCAATACGGACATACTTATCGGAAGAATTATTGCTGGTGCCAAGAATATTGGTTTGACCCCTCTACTCGTTGATCTGCGACATGAGCGTATCTCAAATTGTATTGGTTGTTATCAATGTCTAAAAGAATCCAAATGTTCCTTACATGATGATATGACAGAAATCCGTGGCCACATAAATAAAACAGAACTGATGATTCTTGCATCACCTCTTTATTGGTGCGGGGTTACTGGATTGATGAAAACATTTATTGATAGACTTTTCTTTTATTATCACCCCAAAAACAGGCCGTTAATTTCAGGGAAAAAGGCGATTATCGTAACTCCAATGAATCAGAAAGATGCGGATTTTGAATCTGAAGTATTAGTAGAATTTTACAAACGTCTTCTTGATTGCCTCGGTGTTAAGATTATGGAAATGTTCTTCTTTAGCGATATTATGGAGAAAGGGGCTGTATCAGGCAAGCCAGAGTATCTTGACAAGGCTTACAAGATAGGGACTAATCTGGTAAAATATATTGAAATCTAAGATTAATGGGGGGTGAAAACGATGAAAAAGGTAACAGCAACAGATACTATTGCATTGTCAATACCTGAGAGAATCCAACTAGTAGAAGATATTTGGGATACGATAGCCACAGAAGCTGAGGCTGTTGAATTAACAGAAGATGAAAAAAGGATAATTG